>CATPBQ010000054.1 GCA_955652795.1 uncultured Steroidobacteraceae bacterium
GATGTAGGAGATGAATACTGCCGTGCACAACAGCAGGAGGAGTGCGTTGTACGCAGGCCAGCGGAGAAGGGCGCGCTTTAACATGTCATGCGCCTCCTACATCGGTGCCGCTCGAGCCCAGCCCTCAATGTGCGCAGTCAGCACAGCCAGTGTATATGGCGAGGCGGGAGGAGCAAGACAGACCAACCGCCGTACGCGTGTGAAGCCTCTGCTCGCTGTGCCCCTTGAATCGAAGTTCGATACGATAGGAACTGAACCGTTGTGTCGTGCCGTACATGGAACCGTCAGCGTCTGAAGTGAACCAACCGGACGAGGTGCTCACACAGGCCTATGCCCGGCTCGCCGCCTGCGCCAGTGAGGACGGACGCGTGGCGGCGACGGCGGACCTGATATTGGCGATCTTTGATCAGTTCTACAGGCACCTGTGTGAATATCCATATCGCGCGAAGCGCGCTTTCGAGGCCATGGATCCGCACACCTCGATTCGCATTAGCCGCGAGCGTCTGGGACTGTACAGCCAATACATTGCAGAGCACGGTCCAAGGATCCTGAAAGCCTTCCCGGAGCTGTCCGATAACCAACACTGCTGGGAAGAGCTCGACCGCGTGTTCGTATCGATGATTGCCGAGCGCTACGAGGCCGATATCGCGTTCAGTTTTGTCCACTCGCTCCGCCGGAATATCGACCATGGAATCTGGCGCCCGGTCGCGTACTCCTTTCCGCCTCCGAGCAAACGCCGCATCGACTCCATGTCGGCCGTCCACCGCCGACTGCCAATTGAAGGACGAATCGACGCCGAACTTCTGACCACCGTACTGAAAATACCGGACTTCGCTGTTCCATTCAGGGATCTGCCTGGCGATGTCGAACGGATTCGTCTACGCGTGGAAAAAGTGCTGTACAGTGCGGACACCGGCGGCGCTCTGCCGATGGCATTGGACGTTGTAGAGGCAGGATTCTTTCGTGACCGCACCGCATTCGTGGTTGCCCGGTGGGTGCTGACGGACGGGACCTTCGTGCCGTTTGTGGTGGCGCTGCTCAACAGCCCCTCGGGTATCTACGCCGACGCCGTACTGCACCGGGTGCCCGACATCCACAATCTATTTAGCTCGGCACTCGCAAATTTCCACGTGACCACCCGATTGTACTACCAGACATGCACGTTCTTGTTCAGTCTGATGCCTCGGCGTCCACTCGGACACCACTACTCAACGATCGGCTTTAATCACGTCGGGAAGATCTCCATTCTGAATGAGATTTCCGATCAATTGCGACAGAGCGGTGATAAGTTGCGACGCTCCCCTGGGGCTCCCGGCACTGTGGCGCTGGGCTTCACATTCGATGCGTGCTCATATCATCTGAAGGTCATTCGCGACCGTCCCAGCAAATCCTATAAATGGGGCGTGTTTCCGGGTGTCGCGGCCGTATTGGACAAGTACCGGCTGATCCACGAAATCAACCGGGCCGGGAGCATGCTGGACAGTGTTATGTATTTCAACCTGAAGCTCGATCGCGACATGTTCGATCCCACACTGCTGGATGAAGTCTGTCGCGAGGCGGCGGGTAGCGTTCAGTTAGACGGAGCGGGCGTTTTGATACGTTCGCTAATTGTGCAACTGAAGATCGTGCCGCTGCCGGTTTACCTCGAGAGTGCGGACGAAGGCCAGACCCACACCGCCATCCGCAGCCTCGGACACTGCATTCGCAACAATGCCGCGACCAACATCTTTAACAAGGATCTGGACGGGCGCAATTACGGTGTCGGTCGCTACGGGCGGGTGCATCTGTTCGACTATGATGCCGTCGAAAGGCTCACTGATGTAAAGATTCGCACCAATTCGGACCGCGAGCCGGGCGAGGAAACCGTGCCAGATTGGTTCTTCGAAGATGGCGTGGTGTTTCTCCCCGAAGAGCTTGAGTACGGCATGCAATTGAAAGGTGAGCTGGCGCGTCGCTCGTTCCGGAAGGAAAACGCCGACCTCCTGTCGTTGGACTATTGGCAGGATATACAGCGGAAACTTAAGAACGGCGAAGTGCCAGAAATCACAACCTACCCGCGCGCCACCGTCCTGCTCAGTTGACTGAACGTCGCGCCAACGCAGTCAAACCCTGCTACGTTGTGGCGGTTCGGGCGGCCACTGACGGCCGCCCTGCAAACCGGATATCGAAGAGGTGCGAGCCTATGGCACGATTTGCGCCTGATCGGCAGTGAAGACTCCGGCCAACAGTGTCCCACGTACTTTCACAGTCTTGTTCAGAGCCTGACTGAAGAACGCAGCAGCGGACAGTATGCCGCCATCCGGACCGCTGAACTGCGTCGCCAACGGGTTTGTCACCACCATGATGCCGAGCACGGTCAGGTTGGGAGAGGCGATGTTGCTGGCCGTTCCTTGCAGGTAAGAGTGATTCTCAGGACGGTCGCGCACGAGAATGCTGGCGTTGAGCCCCCCGCTCTGAGCCGGGGCGCCGCGGGCTTCAACGTAGTCGTTGGTACGCAGGTCGCTCAGGTTGAAGGGCCGCATCTGCTGGTTCGACTTGTCCTCGAATTCCGTGTCACTGCTTGTCGTGATCGTGACGCCAAGAACGGAAAGCGTATTGCTCCCAGCGTTCACGTTGTCAACCAGTCCGCGAACCAGGCTCGCGCTGTCGGGCGTCGCTTGCACGCTGTTCGCCACCAGCACGCCGGAGGCGTCGAAGGAGCCGTCAACCTCGACCCGGACATTGACCGCGAGAGTCACTCCATTGAGCATGAATTGGGTGGTTGCATTCGTCGTCACACGCTGTCCGTTGATTACGAAATCCGAATTCGACGTGAAAGTCGTGATCAGGCCGTCAATCTCTCCCTGTGCGTTCGCGGTCCTCCCGAAACCCTGCAACACGTCGACGCGTGTCGCAACCAGGGCGCCGGCAGCATTTAACATGCTGCCGCTTGCCTTCACGGTGGCCCCATTAGCAAGCGAGGCCGACGGTGTGATCGCGCTGTAGTCCACGGTGAGCGTGTTCACATGGAACGTATGCGCAGTCATATCAAGAGACTGGACGATTCCTTTGACCTCGAGCGCGCTTCCGGCCGCTTGCAGCTGAATGCGTGATGCGACGATTTCACCGGCTGTGTTCTGGAAGCCGCTCACCTCGACTATGTTGCCGACCTGCAGACTGGCAATGCTGGCCGGCTGGATGTTGTCGTCGAACAGCGTCGAGCCGGACACGCGCACGGTCTCGCCGAGCACGACGAACGTTCCGGCCGCGGTATCGATCCGTGTTATGGGTCCCGCAACATCGCCGCTGAATGTGACTTGCGTGGCAGTGCCCGTCTTGCCGTCGGAATTCACACTGCCGGTCACGGTGACGACCTGGCCTACGTGCAGCTGCGACTCGGCGCCGGGCTGATCATCGATGCGAATCTGTGCGTTCGACGTGGCGTATTCGACACCGTTTACGAAGATGCTGCCGAAACCGGTGATCGGCCCGGAGGCGACTGCAGGGCTGCCCGAGCCCTGGATGCCGGCGAGCCGGGTCGGGCCACCGCACGATGCCAGCAGCAAGACTGCAGCGGCAACGATCGTCGTGAATTTGCGTTTCATGTTACAGACTCCGGAAGGCGCCCATGGCTGTTCTCGGCACCCATCAGTCTTGAAGGTGATACACGCCGGCACCCAGACGGATATGCACGGACGTCGAGTCGGGCTCACTCTCGTTCGGCCTGGCCTCGTGCTCGGTCAACCAGGCGTCCACTCGCTCGAGGAATGCCTGGCCCTCGTGGTTGAGAAACTTTCGGAACTCCGGCAACGCGGTCGCCAGAACACGGTCGTTTACGGCTGCACGTTCGAAACGAG
This sequence comes from uncultured Steroidobacteraceae bacterium, assembly GCA_955652795.1. Lineage (GTDB taxonomy): Bacteria > Pseudomonadota > Gammaproteobacteria > Steroidobacterales > Steroidobacteraceae > 13-2-20CM-66-19. The sequence continues at coordinate 3,837 of CATPBQ010000054.1, forward strand.
CCGCGACGTCGGCTCGTCGCATCAGGTTGTGTCCGTACGTGGCCGCAACGTCAGCGATCACCGTACCCCACAAACGGATCAGTTGCTCATCCATCGTCTGTGGGATGTAGACACGCTTCAGTGCCTCCAAC
>CATPBQ010000055.1 GCA_955652795.1 uncultured Steroidobacteraceae bacterium
AGGCCGCGCAGGCGCAGGAGTCCGACTCCCAGATCGATGTGGAAATCGACCCGGAGTTGCTGGCCTCCATACTGCACATCGAGCCCCCCGTGCCGCCCGGCCCGGCGGCTGCACCGCCACCCGTAACGCCTCCAGCGATCAGTCCGCCGCACCCGCCACCGAGCGAGGCGCCCCGCGCACCGGACGCACCCACCGCCACCGCGAGCAGCGCGCCGCAGCCCGCCCCGCCGCAGGCAGCGCCGCGCGCTCGCCCCGCGCCTGAAGCCCCCGTGCGCGCGCCCAGCGCCCCGAGTCAGCCGCGAGCGCCGCACAAGACGCGGTCCGGTGCGGACGTTGACCAGCGCGCGGGGATGGAGCGCCTCGTGCCGTATCTGTGGCGCGCCGGTGCCGGCGTTGCGCTCCTGCTGCTGCTCGCGCAGATCGTGAATCACTATCGTGATGAGCTCGCCGCCACGGCGCGCCTCCACCGTCCGATCACCGCGTTGTATGCGTCCCTCGGAGTGCAGCTGGTGCCGCGCTGGGATCTGCGCGCGTATGAGGTGCGCCAACTCGGTGCGTCCGTCGAGCCGACGAGCTCCGGTGTGATCATGGTGCGCGCCAGCATCAAGAACGCGGCACCGCAGCCTCAGCCCCTGCCGCTGCTGCGGGTCACGCTGCAGGATCGCTTCGGCAACCGGATCGCCGCGCGCGACGTGCCGCCGCCGTCCTACCTGCCACACGCCCCGCCGCCGTCTGCTTTGCTATCCGCGGGCGAGCGCATCGACGCCGAGATGGGGTTCGTGGACCCGGGCGCCAATGCCGTGGGGTTCGAGATCGACGCCTGCCTGCCAACCAGCGGCGGCGAGGTCAGCTGCGCAAACGACGCCCCTACGCGCTAGAGAATGAGGTGTCGCTTGCGGATCGGACCGTACATCCTGCCCTCAGCTGTCGTGCTCGCGCCCATGGCCGGGGTGACCGATCGCCCGTTCCGCGTCCTGTGCCGCAGACTCGGCGCGGGCCTGGCGGCCTCCGAGATGATCACCTCGGACACGCGGCTGTGGAATACGCCCAAATCGCGCCATCGCATGAACCATGAGGGCGAGCCCGAGCCGCGCGTGGTGCAGCTGGCCGGCGCCGATCCGCAGGCCCTTGCGGACGCGGCGCGCGCCAACGTGGCGCTCGGCGCGCAGATCATCGATCTGAACATGGGGTGTCCGGCAAAAAAAGTGTGCGGCCGGCTGTGTGGTTCGGCGCTGCTCACCGACGAAGCGCTGGTGGCGCGCATTCTGCAGGCGGTGGTAAGCGCGGTCGACGTGCCCGTGACCCTCAAGATCCGTACCGGCTGGGACCGCGAGCACAGAAACGGCGCGAACATTGCATGCATCGCGCAGGAGTGCGGCATCGCAGCGCTCGCGGTGCACGGCCGCACGCGCGCGGATTTTTATGAAGGCGCGGCCGAGTACGACACGATCCGCGCTATCAAATCGCGCGTCCGGATTCCGGTATTCGTGAACGGCGATATCGCTACGGCGAAAAAAGCGCGCGAGGTGCTTGATTTCACGGGCGCGGACGGAGTAATGATCGGGCGCGCGAGTCATGGTGCGCCATGGATCTTCCGCGCTGTCAACGTCCATCTGGCAGAAGGAATTGCGCCGCCGCCACTGCTGCGCGCCGACCTGCGTGATATCATTCTGGCGCATCTCGACTCCCTGTACTTCTTTTACGGCGAGGAGAGTGGAGTCCGGATCGCGCGCAAACATCTCGGCTGGTATTGCGAGCTGCTGGATGAGCCGGCGCAGATTCGCCGGGATCTGATGGGGGCTGCGAGCACGGCCGCACAGTTCGCGCACGCGCTTAAGCATTTCGAAGACTGGGTGAGCGGGGCCGCCGTGGCGGCCTGACGAATGGTTTTTCCCTTTGGGGGGTCTCACAATGACCGCAAAGAAGAGGACGCGGGCTCGCGAAGCCATTGTCGCCAGACTCAACGGGCGGGAACTGCCGCTGCGCAATCATGCCGAGCGCGCCCTGAGCGATTACTTCACCAGTCTGAACGGTCACCGGCCTGCCCATCTCTACGACCTGGTACTGCGCGAGGTCGAGGAGCCGCTGTTTCGCGTCGTGCTCGATTACGCGCAAGGCAACCAGAGCCGCGCGGCAGGCATTCTCGGCATCAACCGCGGCACCCTGCGCAAGAAATTGAAGCAGTTCGGGCTTGCCGGCTCCTGAGCCGCGCGCCCGCCGGTGCCGCCCGCGCCGGGGCGTTGAGGGATGAAGCCCATGCCGCCGCCGGTACGCCGCGCGCTCCTTTCGGTTTCCGACAAGACCGGCCTCATCGAGCTGGCGCAGGCTCTCGCCAGGCGCAACATTGAGATCCTGTCCACCGGCGGCACGGCGCAACTGCTCACGCACAACGGCGTGGCGGTGCGCGAGGTCGCCGACTACACCGGCTTTCCCGAGATCATGGACGGTCGGGTCAAGACCCTGCATCCGAAGATTCACGGCGGACTTCTCGGCCGGCGCGGCCTGGACGAGGCCGTCATGGCGCAGCACGCTATCGCGCCCATCGATCTGCTGGTGGTGAATCTGTACCCGTTTGCGGCCACGGTGGCCCGGCCCGGCTGCCGCTACGCCGACGCCGTCGAGAACATCGACATCGGGGGGCCCGCGATGCTGCGCGCGGCGGCGAAGAACCACGAATCGGTGCTGGTGGTCGTCGATCCGGCGGATTATCCGCTGCTGCTCGCTGAGCTCGACACGCACCAGGGTGGCAGCGAATTTGCCACGCGCGCACGCCTCGCCGCCAAGGCCTTCTCCCATACCGCCCGCTACGACGCGCTGGTCGCCGGCTACCTGTCCTCACAGCAGGGGCTGCCGGGCGAGCCGTTCCCCGCGACCCTGTCACTCATGTTCGAGAAGGTGCAGGACCTGCGTTACGGGGAAAATCCTCACCAGAGCGCGGCGCTGTACCGCGACCCTGCCGGGCGCGGTGCCGGCGTCGCCGCTGCGCGCGTGCTGCAGGGCAAGGACCTTTCGTACAACAACATTGCAGACGCGGATACCGCCGTGGAGTGCGTGCGCCAGTTCACCCAGGCCGCCTGCGTCATCGTCAAGCACGCCAACCCCTGTGGGGTCGCCGTGGCGGCAACACCCCTGGACGCCTACGAGGGTGCCTACCGCACCGATCCGACCTCAGCCTACGGCGGCATCATCGCCTTCAACCGCGAGCTCGACGCGGCCACCGCGACGGCGATCGTCGAGCGCCAGTTCGTCGAAGTGCTGGCGGCACCCGCCGTGCACGCCGCGGCCGCGCGCGTGCTGGCCGGCAAGCCCCACCTGCGGGTGCTGGTGCTCGGGGAGCTGTCAGCGCTCGCCGGCGGGGAATTTGAGCTGCGCAGCGTTGGCGCAGGACTGCTGAGGCAGTCGCGCGATCTGGCGGGCCTGGCGGCAGGCGAGCTCGCCGTGCCCACGCGCCGTAAGCCGACGGATGCGGAGCTCGCGGACCTGCGGTTCGCTTGGGCAGTGTGCAAGTTCGTGAAATCCAACGCCATCGTGTTGGCGCGCGCAGGCGCCACCATCGGCGTCGGCGCAGGTCAGATGAGCCGCGTGTATTCCACGCGCCTCGCCGCGATGAAGGCCACGGATGAAGGGCTCACGGTGGCCGGTTCGGTCATGGCCTCGGATGCGTTCCTGCCATTCCGCGACAACCTCGACGTGGCCGCCGGATACGGCATCCGCGCCGTGATCCAGCCGGGCGGCAGCAAGCGCGATGAGGAGGTCATCGCTGCCGCCGATCAACACGGTATGGCCATGGTGTTCACCGGCATGCGGCACTTCCGGCACTAGGCTTAGGTCCCACGTAGTGAGCATCTTGATGAGCGACCCATGCCGCCGGTCGTGCAGCGCTCAATTTCGTGGGGTGCCATGAAGGTTCTGATCGTCGGTGGGGGTGGCCGCGAGCACGCGCTCGCCTGGAAGTGCGCCGCTTCGCCGCGCGTCGCGGCCGTGCTGGTGGCTCCCGGCAATGCGGGCACCGCGGGCGAATCCAGGGTACGCAACGTGAACGTGGCGGCGCAGGATGTCGCGGGGCTCGTGCAGCTGGCAGCTTCCGAGCATGTCGACCTCACCATCATCGGACCTGAGGCACCGCTGGTCGCAGGCGTCGTTGACGCATTCGCCGCCCGGGGACTGAAGTGCTTCGGACCGAGCCAGGCCGCCGCGCGGCTCGAGGGCTCCAAGGCCTTTGCCAAGGAATTTCTGCGGCGTCACCGCATTCCGACGGCGAACTGGGCGACCTTCACGCGCGACAGCTTCGATCCCGCGTGGCTGCGCAGCCAGCGCGCGCCCCTGGTGGTCAAGGCGAGCGGCCTGGCCTCCGGCAAGGGTGTAGTGATCGCCGACTCCATCGAGGAGGCGCGCGCCACGGCGCAGGCGATGTTCGCCGGCCAGTTCGGCGACGCCGGCCGCGAGGTGGTGATTGAGGAGTTCCTGAGCGGCGAGGAAGCGAGCTTCATCGTCATGGCGGATGGCACGCACAGCCTGCCGCTCGCCAGCTCCCAGGATCACAAGCGCCGCGACGACGGTGATCGCGGACCCAACACGGGCGGCATGGGCGCCTACTCGCCCGCGCCGGTGGTCACGCCGGCGATGCACACCCGCATCATGCGCGAGGTCATCGAACCCACTATCCGCGGACTGGCCGCCGAGGGCATGCCGTACACCGGATTGCTGTACGCCGGACTCATGATTGCGTCCGACGGCACACCGAACGTTCTGGAGTTCAATTGCCGCTTCGGCGATCCGGAGACGCAACCGATCCTCATGCGCCTGCAGTCTGATCTCACGCTGCTGTGCGAGGCGGCACTCAGCGGCGCGCTCGACACCGTCGGCGTGCAGTGGGACCGGCGCGCGGCCCTCGGCGTGGTCATGGCCGCGGCCGGCTACCCGGAGCAGGTGAAGACAGGCGACGTCATCGAGGGTCTGGAGCACGCCGCCCGCCTGCCGGGCAAGATCTTCCACGCCGGCACCAGGCTCGAGGCCGGAAAAGTGCTGACCAACGGCGGTCGCGTGTTGTGTGCGGTTGGGCTCGGTGCGAGCGTCGGCGAGGCGCAGCGTGAAGCCTATGCGCTGGCGGACACGGTCCACTGGCCCGGTGTGCAGTACCGGCGCGACATCGGCTATCGCGCAGTGCAGCGCGAGCCGCCCCGGTAGCTTAAGTCCGTCCATACTGAGCAAAGGTCGTGCAGTTCGATCACCCCGCGCCTCACGTCATTGAGCTCGCAGTGCAGCCCGCAGACATCGACGCCTACGAGCACGTCAACAACGCAGTCTACCTCACCTGGCTCGACCGCGCCGCCTGGTCGCACTCCGCGGCGCTCGGCATCCCGCTCGGGCAATGTGTTGCCCTGCGCCGCGGCATGGCGGCGCAGCGCATCGAGATCGAGTATCTGCGCGCGGCGCTCAGCGGTGATGTCGTGCAGGCGGCCACCTGGATCGCCAGCACCGACGGGCGGCTGCGCGCGCAACGACGCTTCCAGGTGCGGCGCAAGACGGATGGGGAAACGCTGGCGCGCGCCTGCATCGACTACGTGTGCATCAATCTCGACTCGGGCCGCGCCGTGCGCATGCCCGAGAGCTTCGCACGCGCCTACCTGGTGACCGCACGCGCGTGAACTCGCCCGTACCTTCTTCAGAAGCTGAAGCGCACGAACGCTTCCGGTCCGCTGATGCTCATGGCGAACGCGCCCGGAAAGCTGCCGCCCCTGCGGGTGAGCGAGGTGCGGATCGCCGAGTAGCCCAGGCCGATGGCGAAGTTGGGATTCCAGCGGTACTGGATGTCCTCGTGGCTGTCGGCATACCAGCCGCGGAAGCCGCTCAGCTTCGCCTGCAGATACGCGCCACGCACAGTCGCGGCCCAGCGGCTGGAGATGCGCCACGTCAGATCGAGCGGCAGGGCGGGAAACGGGGTTGCCGCCGTCACTTCCTGTCGCTGGTTCTGCGCCGGCACCTGTCCGATCGCATCCACCTGCAGGAAGTAGATTGCGAGGCCCGTCCCGAGCTCGAAACGATCGTTGCGAACCGGCGAGTAGGTGTAAGTGATGTCGAACTGGCGCCAGTCGAGCGAGGTGTGCGTCCGCTGGCCGGCGGCGAAGGTCTGGTTACCGAAGACGACGTCGTTGGCGAGAAGCCTGCTTCCCGAGCGATCGGCCTCGAAGTAGTCGACCCGCACCTTGCTACGCTCGCGCAGGCGGAACATGAATTCCACGCGCCCCTGGCGCAGGCGGTTGGGAAGTCCCAGGTTGTTCTCGCCGTTCACCGGCGTGCCGGTCATCCCCGGGACAGCCCGAGACGGATCGACCCGCAAGTTGGTCCGGACCTGCGGGTCATAGAAAGAGCCGCGAATGTAGAAATGATCCGTGATAGGGCTCGGAGTCTCGTGCCGGTGCGGCGGCAGCGGCGCCCCGGAATTCGGATCGTGGTCGCGGTCGGCCAACGCCGGTGCGGTCGGTACGCCCAAGATCACCGCGGCGACCGCGAGCCAATTGCGCATGCGGGCTGGACTCCTCCCGCTTACGAAGCGCGGGTTGCGCGAATCTTACTGATTCGAGGGCGCAATGTACCAGCGTCGCCCCGCGGCGACGTGACTCGCTTCGCGCCTGCCGTTGCCGGGCTGTTGGAACGCAATGTGGGCGCACGCCCAAGGTGCGCGCTTCAGGCGCGCAGGCCAGCGCGGTGAGCGGCTCAGCGCTTCATCGCCTCGAAAAAGTCCCCGTTCGACTTGGTGTCCTTCATCTTGTCGAGCAGGAATTCGATCGCGGCGAGCTCGTCCATGGGGTGCAGGAGCTTGCGCAGGATCCACATCTTGGCGAGCTCGCCCTGGTCGGTGATGAGCTCCTCCTTACGCGTGCCGGAGCGGTTAATGTTGACCGCCGGGAATACGCGCTTCTCGGAGATGCGCCGGTCGAGGTGAATTTCGCTGTTGCCGGTACCCTTGAACTCCTCGTAGATGACGTCGTCCATCTTCGAGCCGGTATCGATGAGCGCCGTGGCGAGGATCGTCAGGCTGCCGCCCTCCTCGATATTGCGCGCCGCGCCGAAGAAGCGCTTCGGACGCTGCAGCGCGTTGGCGTCCACGCCGCCGGTCAGCACCTTGCCGGAGGACGGCACCACCGTGTTGTAGGCGCGCGCAAGCCGGGTGATCGAATCCAGCAGGATCACCACGTCCTTCTTGTGCTCGACCAGGCGCTTGGCCTTCTCGATGACCATCTCCGCCACCTGCACGTGCCGGGCGGCGGGCTCATCGAAGGTGCTCGACACCACCTCGCCCTTCACCGTGCGCTGCATCTCGGTGACTTCCTCCGGCCGCTCGTCGATGAGCAGCACGATCAGGTGGACCTCGGGATGGTTGGAGGTGATGGCGGTGGCGATATTCTGCAGCAGCATCGTCTTGCCGGCCTTCGGCGGGGAGACGATCAGGCCGCGCTGGCCCTTGCCAATGGGCGCGACCAGGTCGATGGTGCGCGCGGTCAGATCCTCGGTGGAGCCGTTGCCGCGTTCGAGCTTCAGACGCTTGGTCGGATGGAACGGCGTCAGGTTCTCGAACAGCACCTTGTTGCGCGAGCTGTCGGGCGAATCGAAGTTGATCTCGCCCACTTTCAGCAGCGCGAAATAGCGCTCGCCGTCCTTCGGCGGGCGGATCAGGCCGGAGATGGTGTCGCCGGTGCGCAGGTTGAAGCGGCGGATCTGGCTGGGGCTGACGTAGATGTCGTCGGGACCGGCGAGGTAGGAACCGTCGGCGGAGCGCAGGAAGCCGAAGCCGTCCTGCAGGATCTCGAGCACGCCGTCGCCGTAGATGTTCTCGCCATTGCGCGCGTGCGCCTTCAGGATCGAGAAAATGATGTCCTGCTTGCGCGAGCGGGCGAGGTTCTCGAGCCCCATGGACTCGGCGAGCTTCACCAGCTCATGGATGGGCTTGGACTTGAGCTCCGTCAGGTTCATCGAGCTGCGCGATTGCGTCAGCTCCGCCGGACTTATGATTTCGGAGTCGTCGGCTTCGAACACCTCCGGCTCCTGCATCAGCTCATCGGGGCGTCCGCCATTATTGCCACGATTGCCGTCGCGATTGTGGCGCGGGCCCTTGTTGGGCCGGTTGCGGCCCTGATTACCGAGATAGCCTCTCACAGGTTGCTGTCCAGAAATGCCGAGAGTTGGGATTTGGATACGGCGCCGACCTTTTGCGCCTCCACCGTGCCATTCTTGAACAGAATCAGCGTGGGGATGCCGCGGATACCGAATTTGGGCGGTGTCTGCGGGTTCTCGTCGATGTTGATCTTGGCGACCTTGATGCGATCGTGGTACTCGCTGGCGATCTCATCGAGGATCGGGGCGATCATCTTGCACGGACCGCACCACTCGGCCCAGAAGTCCAGCAGCACCGGCTTTTCGGACTTCAGGACGTCCTGCGAAAAAGTGGCGTCCGTAGTATGCACAATGTGCGGGCTACTCACGCGGTTTCAACCTCCGTCAATGCAGAGCGCAAAGATCGCTTGCGGAAAAGGGAATCCAGGGGCGGGTCGGCAATAGGTGCCCGAAAAGCGATGCCAGAAACACCCGCCAAACGGTTACACTAATAACTCGTGATTGAGTATGGACCTTAAGGGAATTAAGGAAACCGGGTCGGCAGGTGCGGACCCTGTTGGCCCGCTGACTGAGACACTTTGTAGCGCTTCCGGGCCCCTTTTGCAAGCCCAGGCGCATTTTTCCGACCACACTCCAGACCTATTTGATGACTGACTCACATTCTGGTTCCGTCGCATTCGCCTCGCTTGGCCTGCATCCTGCGGTTATGGATGGCATACGGCAGGCAGGCTTCACACAATGCACGCCCATCCAGGCGCAGACGCTGCCGATTGCCCTTGCGGGGCGCGACGTTGCAGGCCAGGCGCAAACCGGGACCGGCAAGACGGCCGCGTTCCTCGTCGCGCTGTACCAGGCGCTGCTCACGCGTCCCACGGCGGCGAATCGCAGCCCCACCTCGATCCGCGCACTCATCGTGGCGCCCACCCGCGAGCTCGCGGTGCAGATCCATCACGATGCGCTCATTCTCGGCGCCCACACCGGACTCAAGCACACGGTGGTGTTCGGCGGCATCGATTACGAGAAGCAGCGCCTGGAACTCGGCCAAGGCTGCGATGTGCTGATCGGCACGCCGGGGCGGCTGATCGATTACTTCAAGCAGCATGTGTACGACATGCGGCACGCACAGGTGCTGGTGCTCGATGAGGCCGATCGCATGTTCGATCTGGGCTTCATCGCCGACATCCGCTACATCCTGCGCCGCTTGCCCCATCCCGAGCGGCGCCAGTCGATGCTGTTCTCGGCCACGCTCTCGCACCGGGTGCTCGAGCTCGCCTACGAGCACATGAACAACCCGGAAGCTGTGCGCATCGAACCCGACAAGATGACCGTCGATGAGGTGCGCCAGCTCATGTACTACCCCTCCATGGAGGAGAAGGTGCCGCTGCTCATCGGCCTGCTGCGCCAGAGCGAAGCCCACCGCACCCTGGTGTTCGTGAACACCAAGCGCACCGCAGAGCGGCTCGAGAGCGCGCTCAAGGCCAATGGCTTCCACGCCCAGGCGCTCTCCGGAGACGTGCCGCAGAACAAGCGCCTGCGCTTCCTGCGCGACTTCCACGAGGGCGCTCTGGCGGTGCTGATTGCCACCGACGTGGCCTCGCGGGGCCTGCACATCCCGGATGTCAGTCACGTGTTCAACTTCGACCTGCCGCAGGATCCGCCCGACTACGTGCACCGCATCGGCCGCACCGCCCGTGCCGGCGCCGAGGGCGATGCCATCAGCTTCGCGTGCGAGGAGTACGCGGTGTCGCTCCCGGACATCGAGAGTTATCTCGGTCATAAGATCCCGTTCGCCCCGATCGCCCCCGAGCTGCTGGCCACCGGCGTGGTGGCGGGCGCAACGGTGCATTCACACCGGCCCCACCGTCCCGGCGAGCGCCGTCACGGCGGCGGCTTGCACGGCGGCGGCTCGC
>CATPBQ010000056.1 GCA_955652795.1 uncultured Steroidobacteraceae bacterium
CGCGTGCAGTGGCGTGCGGCGCTCATCGGGGCGCTGGTGGGCGGCATCCTGTGGGCCGCCGTCGGCAAGATGTTCACCGCGTTCGTCGTGTACTCCACGCGTCTCACCATCGTGTACGCGGGATTCGCGTTCGTGGTGGCGGCGCTGCTGTGGACGTATTTCGGCTGGCTGATCCTGCTCGCCGGTGCGCAACTGTCGTTCTACGTGCAGAACCCCGCGTACCTGCGCCTGGGCCTGCAGCAGCTGCGCCTCTCGAGCGTGGAGCTCGAGCAGCTGGCGCTGAGGCTGATGTACCTCGTGGGCCGCACGCATGTCGCCGGCGGACGGCGCTGGAGCGTGAATCGCCTCGCCACGGAGCTGGGACTGCCCGGCATCGCGGTGGCGCAGATGGCCGCAACGCTCGAGCGCGCCGGGCTGCTGATCGTCACCGACAACGACGAGCTGGTCCCGGCGCGCGACATCGGGCGCATCGGCGTGTACGAGATACTCGACATCGCGCGCAATTACGGCAGCGGCCACGTCGCGCCCCGCAACCTGCCCATCCCCCCGGTCGACCGGCTGCTGGCCGGTGTCGAGGATGCGCGCCGCCATCGCTGCGGCGAGCTCACGCTACGCGACCTGGTCGATGATGCTGCGCGGCCGGCGCTGCAGCTCACTCCCCGGCAATCGTCATCTCGCTGAGCAGCACCGAGCCGGTGCGGATACCGCCACGCAGGTCATAGTCGTCGCCGAGCGCCACGATGTGCCGGTACATGGGCCTGAGGTTGCCGGCGATGGTGATCTCGTGCACCGGGTACACGATGGCGCCGTGCTCCACCCAGAAGCCGCTCGCGCCGCGCGAGTAGTCGCCGGTCACGCCGTTCACGCCCTGTCCCATCAACTCGGTCACCAGCAGGCCGGTGTCCAGGCGCGCGAGGAACCCCGCCGCATCCAGCGCTCCGTCCGCGCTGGTGACGATGAGGTTGTGAATGCCGCCGGCGTTGCCGGTGGTGCTCATCCCCAGGCGTCGCGCGGAGTAGCTGCCGAGCACGTAGCCCCTCAACACTCCGTCGCGGACCAGCTCCCGATCGCGCGTGGCGGCGCCTTCGTGGTCAAACGGGCTGCTGGCGAGGGCTTTGCGGATATGCGGTCGCTCCTGCATCTGCAGGAACGCCGGAAAGATCTGCTCGCCGGCCGCGTTCAGCAGAAACGAGGACTTGCGATACTGGCTCGTGCCACTGATCGCGCCGACCAGGTGTCTGAACAGGCCGCGCGCCATGTCGGGCGTGAAGGCCACCGGGACCTTACGGGTCGTGAGGCGGTGTGCTCCGAGCCGGGCCACGGCGCGTTGACCGGCGGTGCGCCCGACGCTGGCGACGGCTTCAAGCTCCGCCGGGTCGCGCGCGATGGTGTACCAGTAGTCGCGCTGCATGTCATCGCCGGCTTGCGCGATGAGCGAGCAGCTGACCGAGTGGCTGGTGGCCGAGTAGCCGGCGAGAAAGCCGAGCGAGTTACCGTAGACACCCGTGTGGCGCTGACTGCTCACGGATGCGCCCTCGGAGTTGGTAATGCGGGCATCTACACCCAAGCCCGCGGCCTCACATTCGCGCGCCAGCTCGATCGCGCGCTCCGGGGCGAGGTCCCAGGTGTGATCCAGATCGAGGTCGGGGATCTCGCGGGCCAGCGCCTCGGGCTCGACCAGCCCGGCATACGGATCCTCGGCGGTGTAACGTGCGATCGCGCAGGCCTTTTCCACCGTCTCGCGCACCGCGGCGGCCGCCAGATCCGCGGTGCTCGCCGAGCCCTTGCGCTGGCCGAAGTAGACGGTCACTCCGAGTCCGCGGTCGCGCTGATACTCGAGCGTGTCGACCTCGCGCAGCCGCACGCTCACCGAGAGCCCCTGGCTCAGCGAGGCGTCGGCTTCGCACTGCGACGCGCCCTGGCGGCGCGCTTCCTCGAGTGCGAGGCTGGCGACGTCAGTGAGTTGCCGGATTGCCCCGGGTGCGGCCGGTGGTTGCATCGTGCGTGATTCGCGTGAGCGTTGGGCTTAAATTGTAGCTCACCGCCTGGCACTACTCATCGCAGCCGTGAGCGCCCCAACGACCCCGCAGCCTCCCAGCAAGAGCGCGCGCAAGCGCGCTGCGCTCGCCGCCCAGGACCTGGGCGAGGCGCTCGTGCGCCTGCGCAATGCGGAGCTCGACGCGCTGCAGCTGCCCGAGGCCCTGAGCGAGGCGATCCGCGCGGCGCGGGGCATCACCAGCCGCGCCGCCGCAGCGCGCCAGCGCCAGTACATCGGCAAGCTGATGCGCGGGGTGGAGGCGGAGCCGATCCGCGCCGCGCTCGCCGCGCACAGCGCACGTGCCGCGCGCGAGACCGAGCGCTTCAAACGCATCAGCGCCTGGCGCGAGCGGCTGATCGCGGAAGGCGCGACGGCCCTGGCGGAGCTGGCGCGCTGGCGCCCGGATATCGATCGAGCCCAATGGGCCGGCCGTGTCAGCGCCGCCCAGGCGGAGCGCACGCGCCGCGCCGGCGCCGGCGCGGCGTCCAGAGAGCTGTTTCGCGCGCTGCGCGCATTGTTCGATACAATGCCGTGATGAAACCGCTCGTCGGCATCATTATGGGCTCATCGTCCGACTGGGAGACGATGCAGTCCGCCGCCGAGCTGTTGGACAAGCTCGCGGTCCCTTACGAAGTGCGCGTCGTGTCCGCGCACCGTACACCCGACCTGTTGTTCGAATACGCCGCAGGCAGCCGCGCCCGCGGCCTGGAGGTGCTGATCGCCGGCGCCGGCGGCGCCGCTCACCTGCCCGGCATGACCGCCGCCAAGACCAGCCTGCCGGTGCTGGGCGTGCCGGTGCAGTCGAGGTCGCTGGGGGGACTGGATTCGTTGTTGTCCATCGTGCAGATGCCGGCGGGCGTGCCGGTGGCGACGTTCGCGATCGGCGCGGCCGGCGCGACCAACGCCGCGCTGTGTGCGGCCGCGATCCTCGCCAACAGCCACCCCGCCATTGCCACGGCGCTGGAGGCGTATCGCGAACGCCAAACCGCCGGCGTGCTCGGCAACCCCGATCCGCGCGCGACGCCGCGCACATGACGGTCGGCATCGTGGGCGCCGGCCAGCTCGGCCGCATGCTCGCTTTGGCGGGTTATCCGCTCGGGCTTGATTTCCTGTGTCTGGACCCGGCGCGCACGGCGCCCGCGGGACGGGTCGCGCCCCTGCTGCACGGCGCCTTCACCGATCGCAAGCTCCTGACACGTCTCGCGCGGCGCTGCGAGGTCCTGACCTTCGACTGGGAGAACGTGTCGGTGGCGAGCCTGCGTGCCGTGGCGCGCGTGCACGGCGCGCGTATCTGTCCGCCGATCGCGGCGCTCGCCGCCGGCCAGGACCGGGTGGCCGAGAAGCGACTGTTCGAGCGCCTGAGGATTCCCACCACGCGCTGGCGCGCCGTGAGCTCACGCGCACAGCTGACGCGCGCCATCGGCGCCATCGGTCTGCCCGGCGTGCTCAAGACGCGCCGGCTCGGCTACGACGGCAAGGGCCAGGCCGTGATCCGCACGGCGGCGGACGCCCGGCGGGCCTGGAGCGCACTCGGCAAGGCACCGCTGCTGTACGAGGAGTGGATCGCGTTCGATTGCGAGGCATCGATCATCGGCGCGCGCAGCGTCAGCGGCCAGCTCGCGGTCTATCCGCTGTGCGGCAACGTCCACGGCGGGGGAATCCTGCGACTCACCTGTGCGCCATTCGGGCCGCCGCGCTGGCAGCGCCTGGCCGCGCGCTATCTCACGCGGGTGCTGGCGCATTTTCGCTATACCGGCATCCTGACGCTGGAGTTCTTCGTGCGCCGCGGCAGGCTCATCGCCAACGAGATGGCGCCGCGCGTTCACAACTCCGGACACTGGACCATCGAGGGGGCCGCCACCAGTCAGTTCGAGAATCACCTGCGCGCCATCCTCGACCTGCCGCTCGGCGCCACGCGCGCGCTCGGGCACAGCGCCATGATCAATCTCATCGGGCGGATGCCCGCACGCGCCACGCTGCTGGCGCTGGAGGGCCTGCACCTGCACGACTACGGAAAGCAGCCGCGGCCCGGGCGCAAGGTGGGCCACTGCACGGTAGTCGAGCCGACCGCCGCCCGGCGCGACGCTCGCGCGCGACGCCTGCTGAAGGATTTGGCCGTCGGCGTTCGCATCCCGTAACATCGGCTGCGAGCAACACACAATGTATCTGGAACCCTTCAAGCTCAAGGAGTTGCCGTTCCGGCTGAGCCCGGACCCCCAGTTCCTGTACCTGTCGAAGCAGCACGCCCGCGCCAAGGCGTACATGGAGTCGACCATCTGGTTCACCGACGGCTTCGTGGTGATCACCGGGGAGATCGGCTCGGGCAAGACCACGCTGATCGAATCCTTCCTCAAGGAGGTGCCGGCGGACGTGGTGGTGGCGCAGATCAACCAGACCCAGGTGTCGGCCATCGATTTCCTGCAGGCGGTGCTGGTGCAGTTCGGCTTCTCGCCCTTCAAGATGCGCAAAGCCGAGCTCATCAGCACGGTCAACAACTTCCTGATCGAACAGTACGCCGCCGGCCGCAAGGTGCTGCTGATTGTCGATGAGGCGCAGAACCTCACCATGCGCGTGCTGGAGGAAATCCGCCTGTTGTCGGGCGTGGAGACCACCAAGGACAAGGTGCTGCGGATCATTCTCGCCGGACAGCCCGAGCTCAACGACAAGCTCGATGCGCCCGAGCTCGCGCAGCTCATGCAGCGCGTGCGGCTGCGGTTCCACCTGCACACGCTGTCGGAGCCGGAAACGCGCAGCTACATTCAGCACCGGCTGGACGTGGCCGGATCCGGGGACCGCGAGATTTTCGCCGCCGATACCTTTGCCGAGGTGTTTCGCTACTGCGGCGGGGTACCGCGGCTGATCAACACGCTGTGCGATACCGCCATGATGGCCGCCTACACTTCGGATCGCGCCACGGTCACGCGTGCGGACGTCATCAGCGCGGTGCGTGAGCTGCAGTGGGTCGAGTACGGCGCGCGCCCCCAGCCGCAGCCGGGCGAGGCCGCCGGCGCCGCGGCCGCCGCGACTCCCGAGCCCGGCGCCACGCTCGGCCGTCTGCTGGTGGCGACCGAGGGCCGCACCGTGCAGGAGATCACCCTGCGTATCGGCCGGGTCATTGTCGGGCGCACCCCCGACAACGACGTGCAGATCGACAGCCGCTTCATCAGCCGTCATCACTGCCAGGTGATCACCACACCGCATTCCAGCGTGGTCGAGGACCTCAACAGCACCAACGGGATCTACGTGAAATCCAACCGCGTGCGCCGTCATTACCTCAACGACGGCGACGTCGTGCTGATCGGCAAGCACGAGTTGATTTATGTGGATGAGCGCGCGGCGCGTGGCCGCGGCACATTCAGCGACACGGTCCCGCGCATCAATGAGGACGAGCCCGAAGCGCCCGCGCCCGCGCCCGCGCCAGCGGCAGCGCCCACGCCCGCGCCCGCGCCCGCGGCAAACCACCCGGCGCCCAAAGCAGAGCCGGCGCGGCGCAAGTAGCCGCTACGGCGGATCCTTTCCGCCGAGGGAATCGGGGTTCGCGTACTTCGATCGGATCTCGCGGTAATCGCGCCGCCGCAGCAGCACGACGATCCCGCTGACCAGGATCACCAACCCGAGCACACCGGTGAGCAGGCTCAACCCGCCGCGGGACGCCAGCAGGTAGCTGGCCACGAGCGCCGCCAGGCCGCAGATTATGTAAAACCAGGGCAGCCCTTCGTAAACAGGGCGGGAGAGGTGGGGGCTACGCCGCGACATGCACCCATCGTAGCGCGCCCGGCCCCGAAGTTGGAACCGCCGGCGATGGGTGCGTCAGGTCAACCGAGGCCGAAGAGCTTCGCGAGGCGCTCGAGCAGGGAGGGCTTCCAGCCGTCGACGCGAAAGTCCCCCTGACGCACAGAAGCGCGTCGGCTGATTTCGGCCAGCTCGTCGGCCGGCAGGTTGAGTTGCCGGGACTCGAAAGTGGCGTCGTCGGCGTACATCGGAATTCCTTTACGTGGGTTGAGCTCGCCCGGTGCACGGTACGGACTCGCGACCCAAGCGGGTGTGTGGACAGTCACAGCTTCGCCAGGGATCCGATTATGTCGCGGTAAGTGCGTATAGGGTACGTGACTCCGCGCAGCGACAGTGCGCGCCTTCAAGCCGTGCCGCCGACCGTGAGTCCTTCGATCCTGAGCGTCGGCTGGCCGACGCCGACGGGCACGCTCTGCCCATCCTTGCCGCAGGTTCCAACACCGTCGTCGAGCTTCAGGTCGTTGCCGACCATCGAGACGCGCGTCAGCACGTCAGGACCATTGCCGATCAGGGTCGCGCCCTTGAGGGGCGCGCCCACGCGGCCGTTCTCGATGGCATACGCCTCGCTCGCCGAGAACACGAACTTGCCGGAGGTGATATCCACCTGCCCGCCGCCGAAATTGACCGCGTAAATGCCTCGCTGCACCGAGCGGATGATTTCCTCCGGCGCATGCGGACCGGGCCGCATGTAGGTGTTGGTCATGCGCGGCAGCGTCATGTGCGCGAACGACTCGCGCCGGCCGTTGCCGGTCGGTTGCGCGCCCATCAGCCGGGCGTTCAACCGGTCCTGCATGTAGCCGCGCAGCACGCCGTTCTCGATCAGGGTGGTGCACTGGGTCGGCGTGCCTTCGTCGTCGATGTTGAGTGAGCCGCGCCGCCGCGCCAGCGTGCCGTCATCGACCACCGTGCACTCCGGCGCCGCCACCCGCTCGCCGATGCGGCCGGCGAATGCGGAGGTGCCCTTGCGGTTGAAGTCCCCTTCGAGCCCATGCCCGATCGCCTCGTGCAGCAGGATCCCCGGCCAGCCCGGACCCAGCACCACCGTCATGGTGCCGGCGGGCGCCGGGCGCGCCTCGAGATTGACGAGCGCCTGGCGCGCGGCTTCGCGCGCCAGTGCCAGCGGCCGCTCGCCTGCGACGAGCTCGGCGAGCGAATAGCGGCCTCCTGCGCCGGCGTAGCCCTGTTCGCGCCGGCCGTCCTGTTCCACCAGCACCGAGACGTTGAAACGCACCAGCGGACGCACGTCGGCGGCCAGCTCCCCTTCGCTGGTGGCGATGAGCACTACTTCGTGCACGGCCACCACGCTCGCGGTGACGTGCACGACGCGCGGATCGATGCGCCGCGCCTCGCGATCGACGCGTTCGAGCCAGGCGATCTTGTCCGGGGTGGCGAGCGCGGCCGCGGGGTCCTCCGGCAGATACAGCCGATGCCCGGTCTGCGCCCGCCAGGCGCTGACGCGCCGCTCGCCGCCATGCTCCGCGATGGCGCGCGCGGCCCGCGAGGCCTCCTCGAGCGCCGGCAGCACGATCTCGTCCGAGTAGGCGAAACCGGTCTTCTCACCGGCGAGCGCGCGCACGCCAACCCCCTGCTCGATGCTGGCGCTGCCGTCCTTGACCATGCCGTCCTCGAGCGACCAGGACTCCTGGTGCGAGAGCTGGAAGTAAAGGTCGGCGAAATCCACCGAGTGCGAGAGCACTTCGCCGAACACCCGGTCGAGGCGCCCATCATCGAGGCCGCTCGGCCGCAGGATCAGGTCGCGGGCCAGCTTTAGCGGGTCGGCAACCGGGGAATCACTCATGAACGCCTCGCTCACGGACGCGTATTTCCGTCCGCCAGGGCGCGGTGCAGCAGCGCCGGAAAGCTCTCGCGCACGCCCATCTGAAGCGCCAGATCCACCTCCGCCACGGCGCAGCCGCGGCCGCGCGGCACGCGCTGCAGGACTCGTCCCCAGTAATCCACGATCATGCTGTCGCCGTAAGTCTCACGTCCACTCGGATGGAAGCCGGACTGCGCCGGCGCCACAACATAACAGAGATTCTCGATTGCCCGGGCACGCAGCAGGGTCTCCCAGTGCGCCCGCCCGGTGGGGCTGGTGAACGCCGAGGGCACCGCCAGCAGTTGCGCGCCGGCCGCGCTCAGGTGCCGGTAAAGCTCCGGAAACCTCACGTCGTAGCACACCGACAGCCCCAGCCGGCCTACCGGCGTGTCGATTACCGCAGGACTCGAGCCGGGAGCGACGTGCGCCGACTCCCGGTAGCTCTCGGCACGCCCGGGAATGTCGACATCGAACAGGTGAATCTTGTCGTAGCGGGCGACGCGCCGCCCGTCGGTGTCGTACACCAGCGAAGCGGCCGCGACGCGTCCGTCGGCGCCGGCGCGCAGCGGCACCGTGCCGCCCACAATCCACAGGTGCAGGCGCCGCGCGCTCGCCGCCAGGAAATCCTGCGCCGGGCCGCTGCCGTCCGCTTCCGCCACGCTGCGCTTGTCGGCGTCCTTCAATCCCATGAAGTAGAAATTCTCCGGCAGCACCTCGAGTCGTGCGCCGCGACCCACCGCGTCCTCCAGCAGCGCGCGCGCCTGCTCGAGGTTCGCCGTCACGTCGGGTCCGGACGTCATCTGTATTGCGGCTACCTTCATCCGTCACCTCATTCCGCAGGCGTCACGATCGGGTCATCCCAGCTGCCCCGCAAACGCAGCGCGGCACGCGAGCGATCCGCGGCCGATCCGGTAAACAACTCCCGCAGCGACAGCCACACCGCCGCAACCCTGGGCGTCGGTCCGAGCCGGCGCACGGCAGCCGGCAGCCGCTCCTCGCCACGCAGGATCCACGCCTGCTCATCGTAGTCATGCGCGAGCAGACCGGTCCGGCCGCGCACCAGGATCTCCGCGTCACCGTCGAAGTGCAGGTCAGAGGTCATCGCCTGCCCGTCGTGCAGCACGAAGTCCGCGGTCAGGCGTGAGAAGTTCAGCCCCGGACTCATGCCCGCGGTCAGCGCCGGCACGGCCAGGAGCGCGAAAGCGATGCCCGCGGAGTCCGCTCCCGCGGCGCGCGTGACACCCTGCTCGAGCTGCATATGGAGGCGTCCGTCGAGCGTTGCAAGGGAGGCGGGTGCCTGCTGCGGCCATTGCAACTCACCCTCGAGCCGCGCGTGGCTCGCGCCGAGGTCCGGCCGGAAGCCGAAGGCGGACAGCGTGGCCGCGGCGTTGCGGCTGTCGAGGCTGAATTGCAGGCGGCACGCGCCATCCCGGCATTGCAGCGTGCCGCGCGTGTCCTCGTTGTCACCGGCCAGATGCAACTCGCTGACCTCGAGCGCGTCCACCCCCGCGAGCGTCGCGCCGAACCTGCCGAGGGAATGGCCCTGCCACTGCAGATCATCGATGGAGAGTTGCGCAACGGCTCCGAGTGCGTCGAGCACTCCGGCCCCGAGTGCGGCGTCGCTGAGTTGCGCCACGTTGAGCCTGGCGAAGTGCACCACCGCCGGGTGTGCGCCGCTCACCACCGCCGGCCAGCGCGCCGTGCCGGAGAGGTCCGCGGACTGCAGCTGCAGCTGTCCGCCCGCGCGGCTCGCATCCAACGCCACGCTCACCTCCGGGTAGCTGCGCTCGCCGGCGACCAGCTGGGAGGTCGTCAGCCGCGCGCGCAGCGCAGGCAGCGCCGCATCCCGGCCGACCTGCCGCCACAGGGCGAGATACGCCGGCAGGTCGAGGCGGCTGACGCGTCCTTCCAACCACAACACCGGTTCCGCGGGCAGCGCCGGTGTCGTGGACGCCAGACGTACCGCGCCGCGCTCGATGCGCCACAGCTCACCGCTGCGATTGAGCGCCGCCCACGCGCGCAGCCGCTCGCCCAGGCTCAAGCGCAATTGCCCGGCGTCGGCACTTGCCTGTACCTCGACATGCAGCGGCAGCGCCGCGCCGGAAGCCTTGGCAAAGGGCTCGGGCAGGCGGCTGCTGACGCCGATCAGGTTCGAATCGGCGCGCACGCGCCAGCGCGAACTCGCCGCATCCGCTCCCGGCAGGAATGTAAGGAGCGCGCTCCATTCGGCATTGCCCGCAAGCTGGCCAGCGTCGCTCGCTCCCGCCGCCCGCACCGCCTGCCGCACGTCCACGAGCCCGCGCCCGGAAATCGCGAGTGCGGTGACGCCGGGCTCGCGCCGCTCCCAGACGCCGAGGGTGACCGGGCCGCCCAGCCACTGCCCGGTCAGCGTCGAAGGCAGCAGGTGGCCCGCCGCAAAGCCGAGCGTGCCGCGCAGCGCGTCGATCGGCGGCAGGCCGGCCACGGGACGCAGCTGCACGCCATCGAGCACCGCCGTGACGCGCGTGCGTACGCGGGGCTGGCGCGCCGCGGTGGCGCGCGCCGCCGCGGGCACCAGCACGTCGACATCGAGCAGCGTATCACCGCGCAGATCGACATCCTGCACGCCGGGGACATAGGCGCTGAGCTGCGGGTGTTCACGCAGCCATGCCAGCGCTTGCTGCGCGCTGCCGGTGACACGTCCGGAGAGGTGCATGGCGCGATCCCCGCGCGCATCCCACTCGGCACTCGCCCCGGCGAGTTCAAATGTCCCGACCTGCCCGCTGTCGATCGCCGCATGAATGCGCGGGCCGTGCCACTCGATGCGCGCATCGAGATGGTGCGTGTCGGGCCAGGGATCCAATCCTGCCAGGGTCGCGTCGCGCAGCTCCACAGTGCCCCGGAACTGCGTCCCGGTACGGCTCCAGGGCGGCTGTGCGGCGTCGAGCGGACCGTACCACTCGAGATCCGCGCTCGCGATGCGTCCGGCAGTCAGCTGTGCGGCGGCGGCGTCGAACGCGGACAGCGCGCGGGGACCTAACAGCCCGGCGAGCAACGCCACGTCGGCGTCCTTGAGAGCGAGGTGCGCATTGATGTGCGGCTGCCGGCCGGCGCCGTCGGCGCCGATCGCGCCACTGGCCGCAAAACTCAGCTCCGCGCCCCGAACCTCGAGGTCATCGGTGCTGACTTGCCAGCCGCCGCCGTCCGCGTCGATGGCGAGGCGCGTGGCGATCGCGAGATTGTCGAGCGCGACCGGCTGCTCGCGCGCCAGGCTGAGCTGCGCCGCGTGCGCCTGCAGGTCGGCCACCAGGCGCTCGTCGGCTCCCGAGAGGTACCCGGTCAGTCCGGTGAGCACCATGTCGCGCGAGGGCGTTGCGACCGTGACGTCTTCGAGTTGCGCGGAAGTTCGCAGACCGATGCCCCCGGGGCGGCGCGCATTCCAGTCAAACGCCAGCTCGCGCACCGTCCCGCCGAGGGCCACCTGCGCGAGCGGCAGCTGCGGGGCATACCAGCGCGCGATGGCGGCGACGACGGGGAGCGGCGCGGATTCCACGCTGCCGCGCGCCCAGGCGGCGTCGGCGGCGGCATCGACGCTGAGAGTCACCGGAGCCGACGCGGGCTCACCGAGCTCGAGCGCGTGCACCTCGAGGCGCCAGCGCGCGCCGAGCCGCGCGAGGCGCCACGAACCGCTCAGCCGGTCAACGATGAGAGCCGCAGCAGTAGCGACGGGCGCTCTCCACTCGAGCGCCTGCGCCAGCACCTTGCCGTCGGCGCTGAGGAGGCGTCCCTGCGCGAACTCGGTGTGCAGCTCGAGATTGCCCCGGCCCGCTTGCGGCAGGTAGCGCTCCAGCGGCGGATATTCGATGACCTGCCTCCAGCCGGCGAATTCGAGCATGCGCCCTTCGAAACTGAGGGTTCCGCTCGAGCCAGCCGCCCGTGCGGGATCGCCCGTCACGGCCAAGGCCAGGTGAGCGCTGGCACCCAGGCTTGCGGGCAGCAGCACCAGCGCGTCCGCACTCCACGCCGAAGCCAGGCGCCGCAGCTGTGCGTGCCTGACACTCAGTGTGAGGGGCAGCGCGGCCCCCGCCAGGGGCCAGCGCAGCGTTCCGCCCTGGATGTCGATCCGTCCGTCCCGCCAGCGCGACAACAGCCGCGCGCCGGCGCTCAGCAGCGGCTCGCGCCCGGCGCCGGTGGCAGGCGCGCCGGCCAGACCCACGCCGGCTCCGAGATCGATGTCGGGATTCACCAGCGTGATACGCCCGGCCTCCAGCTGCCCGCTGCGCACCATGCGCCAGGCATCCAGCCCCACGATCAGCTGTGGCGCGCGCAGCAGCGCGCCGCGGCCTGCGGGCTCACCGAGCACAACACTGTGAAACACAACCTCGGGACCGTACCAGCCCCAGCGCACGCTAAGCTCGCTGAAGCTCACGTTGAGTCCGGTCTGCTGGCGGATCAACTCCTCGAGCGCGGCGCGGTGTTGCGGCACGCGCGCCGCGGCCAGCTCGCAGGCAATCAACACCACCGCGGCCAGGATGGTGGCGCCGCCCAGCACCCAGGCCGCCCACCGCACCCCGGTGCGCGCCCGTAACGCACCGCCGCCTCCGGCGGCAAGGGCAACCGGCCCGGCAGCAGGCTCTGCTGGCGTCACACGCACACTCATGCCTTAAACGAGTACGACGTCGTAGTGATCAACGCCGTAGAGGGCCTCGACCTGCAGGCGGATCGGACGACCGACCTGCGCTTCGAGCTCGCCGAGGGTGGCGGACTCCTCATCCAGGAGGCGATCCACGACGTCCTGGTGAGCGAGTATCAGCAGCTCACGACTGGCAAACTGTCGGCTCTGTCGCACAATTTCCCGAAAAATCTCGTTGCACACCGATTCGGGCGTCCGGATGAAGCCGCGCCCTGCGCAGCTTGGACACGGCTGACACAGCAGATGTTCCAGGCTCTCGCGGGTGCGCTTACGGGTCATTTCCACGAGCCCGAGGGGCGAGAGGCTCACGATGTGGGTCTGGGCGCGATCGCCGGCCAGCGCGCGCTCGAGGGCGCTCAGCACCGCGCGCCGGTGCGGCTCATCGCGCATGTCGATGAAGTCGATGATGATGATGCCGCCGAGATTGCGCAGCCGCAGTTGGCGCGCGATGCTCACCGCCGCCTCGAGGTTGGTGCGGAAGATGGTTTCCTCGAGGTTGCGATGACCCACATAGGCGCCGGTGTTCACGTCGATGGTGGTCATCGCCTCGGTCTGGTCGATCACCAGGTGACCGCCGGACTTCAGCGGCACCTTGCGCTCGAGCGCCTTGGCGATCTCCTCCTCGACGCCGTTCAGGTCGAGTATCGGCCGCGCGCCGCTGTACAGTTCGATGACCGGCGCCGCCCCGGACATGAAGGCGGCGGCGAACTGCTGCATGCGCTCATGCTCGCGGGGCGAATCGACCAGCACGCGGCTCACGCCGCGGGCGAGCTCATCGCGCAGCACCCGCAGCCACAGCGGCAGGTCCTCGTGCACCACCGTGCCCGGCGCCGCCTCGCCGGCACGCGCGCGCACGTGATCCCAGAGCTTGGCGAGATAGGCCATGTCCTCGCGCAGGCTCTCGGGGGAGGCCCCCTGCGCTGCCGTGCGCACGATGTAGCCGCCGCTCGCGCCCGGGCTCAGGAGCTGCGCCAGCACCGTCTTCAGTCGCGTGCGTTCGGCCTCGTCCTCGATGCGCGCCGACACCCCTACGCCCAGGCCGCGCGGCATGTACACCAGGTAGCGCGACGGCAGGGCAATGAAGGTGGTGAGCCGCGCCCCCTTGGTGCCGAGGGGATCCTTGATCACCTGCACCAGGATGTCGTCGCCGCAGTTCACCAGCCGCCGGATATCCTCGACCGGGGGTTGGCTCGCCAACGGCGCACTCACCACGGTGTCGTCGGAAACGGCGCCGGCGATGTCGGCAGCGTGCAGGAACGCGGTGCGCTCAAGGCCGATTTCCACGAACGCCGCCTGCATGCCGGGCAACACGCGTGATACACGCCCCTTGTACAGGTTGCTCACCAGGCCGCGGCGGCTGGTGCGCTCGATGTGGATCTCCTGCACCACGCCGTTCTCGAGGATGGCGGCGCGGGTCTCGCTCGGCGCGATGTTGACCAGGATCTCGATGCTCACCGCAACGCTCCCGCGCGCGCGCCGTCCCGCCAGTACGGCACGCCCGCGGCACGCAGCAGCTCCGCCGTCTCGAACAGCGGCAGACCCATCACTCCCGAGTAACTGCCGCTCAGGTGCTCGATGAACACTGCGGCGCGCCCCTGGACCGCGTACCCGCCGGCCTTGTCACGCGGCTCGCCCGTGCTCCAATAAGCGGCGCATTCCGCGCGGCTAAGGGTTCGAAAGCGCACCTCGCTCGCACTCAGGCGGAAGCTCACCGCGCCGTGAGCGGCCAGCGCCACGGCGGTGAGCACCTGGTGGGTGCGCCCCGAGAGGCGCTCGAGCATGGCAAGACACTCGCCCTCATCGGCGGGCTTGCCGCACACGATCTCATCGACCACCACGGTGGTGTCGGCGGCGAGCACCGGCAGCGCCATGCCGCGCTCACGCACGGCGAGCGCCTTGGCGCGGGCCATGCGCACCACGTAGTCCGCCGCGCGCTCCCCGCACAGCAGCGCTTCGTCGATGTCCGCCGCGCTCACCACGTGCGGCACGCCGATCTGCGCCAGCAGCTCGCGGCGCCGGGCTGAGACCGAGGCGAGACACAGCAGCGGTGCAGGGTCCTGCGCTTTCATCAGTCGCGGTGATACGGGTGATGGTTCAGTATGCTGTGCGCGCGGTACAGCTGCTCGGCGAGCAGTACGCGCACCAGCGCGTGCGGCAGCGTCAGCCGTGACAGCGACAGGGTGAAGTTGCCGCGCGCGAGCACGTCCGCGGCGAGCCCGTCGGGGCCGCCGATCAGAAACGCCAGATCCTCGCCCTGCTGCATGCGCTCCTGCAGCCAGGCCGCGAGCTCACGCGTGGAGAGCTGCGTACCGCGCTCATCGAGGATGGCCACATGATCGCCGGGGCGCACGGCGCCGAGCAGGCGCTGGCCCTCGGCCGCGAGGGCCTTGGGCGCCTTGCCGCCCGCACTGCGCGCGCCGGGCTCGATTTCAACCAGCGATATGGCGAGGCGGGATGCGAGCCGGGCCAGGTAGTCTTCGCAGGCGCTGCGCACCCAGGCAGGCAGGCGCGTGCCCACGGCGATCACGCGCACGCGCATCGGTTTGGGCTACCGCGAGATTCGCCGCCGGCGTACGGCCGCACGGGAAACCGCCGGGGCGGCGAGCGCGGCCTCGACCGGACCGCCGTCCCAGAGGTCTTCGAGACTGTAGAACTCGCGCACCCGCGGCAGCATCACGTGCACGAGGACATCCTGCAGGTCCACGAGAACCCATTCCCCGTCGCGTGCGCCTTCGGTCCCGAGCGGCCGCAAGCCCGCCGCCTTGGCCTTCTCCACCACGCGCTCGGCGATCGAGCGCACGTGGCGGTCGGAGTTGCCGCTCGCGATCACCATCGTATCGACGATGTCGGTCAGGCCCCGCACATCCAGCACCCTGACATTCACAGCTTTCATATCATCGAGCGCGGCCGTTACCAGGTTCTGCAGCGGCAAGGCGCGCTCCTCCGGGGGGCGCAGGCGTTTGCGGGTGATCATGTGCTTAAGTGAGTTCTCCTGA
>CATPBQ010000057.1 GCA_955652795.1 uncultured Steroidobacteraceae bacterium
GCCGGCCACCGCGCCGGGCTCACGCCGGTGCGCATGTGTATCGAGGAGTGTGCGCGCCGCGGCGTGGAGGCCCTCACGCTGTTCGCCTTCTCGAGCGAGAACTGGGGGCGGCCGGCGGAGGAGGTCGGCAGTCTCATGGGGCTGTTCCTGGAGGCACTCGACCGCGAGATCGCGGAGCTGCACGCGAAGGGTGTGCGGGTGCGCTTCGTCGGGGAGCGCCGCAATCTCTCGGTGCGGCTGCAGGCGCGCATCGCGGCCGCGGAGGAGCACACCGCCGGCAATGGGGCCTTGAGGCTCCAGGTGGCCGTGAGTTATGGCGGGCGCTGGGATATTATCCAGGCGACTCAAAAGCTTGCGAGGGAATGCTCAAGTGGCGCGCTACGGCCGGAAGACATCAGCGAGGCGCGCTTCGCCGCACAGCTCGCGCTCGCGGGACTGCCGCAGGCGGATCTGCTGATCCGCACCGGCGGTGAGTACCGCGTCAGCAACTTCCTGCTCTGGGATCTCGCCTACGCGGAGCTGTATTTCAGTGCGCGGCTGTGGCCGGATTTCGCGGTGGCGGACCTCGAGGACGCGCTCGCGTTCTTCGCGAGCCGCGAACGGCGCTTCGGCCACACCGCAACGCGACACTCCGCGACGCGGACTTAAGCGCACCGTGACGGACGCGCTGCGCAAACGAGTCCTGACCGCCGTGGTGCTGGCCGCGGTGCTGCTTGCTATCGTGCTATGGCTGCCTGCGCAAGCGACAGTGGGCGTGATGACGCTGCTGGCGCTGGCCGGGGCCTGGGAATGGTCCGCATTCCTGCTGCTGGGGACGCGCGCGCTGCGCACCGCGTATGTACTGCTGGTGGCGGCGCTGCTGCTGGGTGCGTGGCGCGTCTCCGCCACGCCCGAGGGGCGCGACCTGTTGCTCACCGTGGCGGTGCTGTGGTGGCTGACCGCGCTGCTATGGATCGCGTTCGCGCCGCAGCGCGTTGCGCCCTGGTCCGCCGGCGCCGCCGGTGTGCTGGCGCTGGTGCCCGCGTGGCTCGCCATGGTGCGCCTGCGGCTCGCGCTGCCCTACGGCGCACAATGGGTGCTGTTCGCACTGCTGCTCGTGTGGGTCGCGGACATCGGTGCATTTTTCTTCGGCCGGCGCTTCGGGCGCATCCGCCTGGCGCCGAATGTGTCTCCGGGGAAGACCTGGGAGGGAGTGTTGGGAGGGATCGCAGTGAGCGCGGTGGTCGCGATCGCGGGCAGCCTGTGGTTCCATGTGCCGCTGGCGGCGTTCCTGCCGCTGTGTCTCACCGCGGTCGGCTTTTCGATTATCGGCGACCTGACCGAGAGTCTGCTGAAGCGCTTCGCCGGCGTGAAGGACAGCGGCCGCGTGTTTCCGGGACATGGCGGAGTCATGGACCGTATCGACAGTCTGACCGGAGCGGCTCCGGTGCTGCTGCTCGGGCTCACGCTGCTCGGAGTCGTCGGGTGATCGGCGTCGCCGTCCTCGGCTCCACCGGCTCGGTGGGCGAGAGCACGCTCGATGTGCTGGCGCGTCATCCGGATCGTTTCCGGCTGGTGGCGATCGCGGCCAACACCAACGCCGCGAAGCTCGCGCAACAGGTGCTCGCCTGGCGCCCGGCCTACGCAGCTCTGGCTGACGAGCGGGCCGCGCGCGAGTTGCGCGAGCTGTTGGGCGGCGCGGCCCCGCAGACGCGCGTGCTCGCGGGAGGCGCAGCGCTCGAGGAGCTCGCGCAGGCCGCCGAGGTGCAGTGTGTCATGGCCGCGATCGTCGGCGCGGCCGGCCTGCGCTCCACTCTGGCGGCGGCCCGGGCCGGCAAGCGCCTGCTGCTCGCCAACAAGGAGGCGCTGGTGATGGCGGGTCCGCTGCTGATTGCGGCGGTGAAGCGCTCCGGCGCCACGCTGTTGCCGATCGACAGCGAGCACAACGCCATCTTCCAGTGCCTGCCGCCGGGTGTGATCCCGGGCGTGGCGCCAGCGGGTCTGAAGCGCGTACTGCTCACCGCCTCCGGCGGGCCGTTCCGGGACACCCCGGGTGAGGCGCTCGCCGCGGTCACTCCGGAAGCCGCCCTCGCGCATCCCAACTGGGTCATGGGCCGCAAGATCTCCGTGGACTGCGCCACGCTCATGAACAAGGGGCTGGAGCTCATCGAGGCGTGCCTGCTGTTCGGCCTGACGCCCGCACAGGTGCAGATCCTCGTGCACCCGCAGAGCATCGTGCATTCCCTGGTCGAATACGTCGACGGTTCGGTGCTCGCGCAGCTGTCCGCGCCGGACATGCGCACGCCGATCGCTCACGCGCTCGCGTGGCCCGAGAGAATCAGCTCCGGTGTAGAATTCCTCGACCTGCTCAAGGCCGGGCGGCTCGACTTCCGGGCTCCCGATACTGACAAGTTCCCGTGCCTCGCGCTGGCGCAGGCCGCCGCCCGCGCCGGCGGGCTCCACCCGGTGGTGCTCAACGCGGCCAACGAGGTCGCGGTGCAGGCATTCCTCGAGCGCCGATTGAACTTTCCCGGCATCGCGGCGGTCATTGAAGCCGTAGTGCAGCGCAGCACCGGGGGGACGATCGGCGGGCTCGAGGACGTGCTGGCCGCCGACGCGGAGGGCAGAGTGCACGCACGTGAGCAGATCGTCGGCATCACAAGAACTGCGGCAGCGAGGGGCGCGCACGCATGAGTCTGGTCTGGTACGCGCTGTGGTTCGTGATCGCCGTGGGCCTTTTGGTGACGGTGCACGAATTCGGCCATTTCTGGGTCGCACGACGGCTCGGCTTCAAGGTGCTCAGGTTCTCGGTCGGCTTCGGCCGCCCGCTGCTGAAGCGCGTCGCGGGCGCGGATCGCACCGAATACGTCCTGGCCGCCATCCCGCTCGGCGGCTACGTGAA
The DNA here is from genome assembly GCA_955652795.1 of uncultured Steroidobacteraceae bacterium. GTDB lineage: Bacteria > Pseudomonadota > Gammaproteobacteria > Steroidobacterales > Steroidobacteraceae > 13-2-20CM-66-19. The sequence continues at coordinate 2,882 of CATPBQ010000057.1, forward strand.
GCTCCTCGACGAGCGTGAAGGTCCGGTGGAGCCGCATGAGCTGGCGCGCTCCTTCACGCGCCGTCCGCCCTGGCAGCGCATCGTGGTGCTGCTCGCGGGCCCTGCCTTCAACATCCTGTTCGCGGTGCTGCTGCTGTGGGGCATGTTGTGGGTGAACGGTGTGACCGAGGTCAGGCCGGTCGTCGGCGAGGTGACCGCGGGCTCGGCGGCCGCCGCCGCCGGCCTGCATACCGGGGACGAGATTCGCACGCTCAACGGCGCCGCGGTGAGCGGCCAGCGCGATGTGGTGTTCGGCCTGCTGGACGCCATGAGCTCGCGCGGCGAGGCGGAATTGAGCGTGCGCGGCAGCAGCGGTGGAGTGCGCACCGCGAAACTCAGCGTGCCGGATGCCGCGCAGCGCCGGCGCCTCACCGAGCCGGCGGAGTTGTTCCGCGGACTCGGGTTTCAGTTCTGGACGCCGCCGCTGCCTGCGGTGTTGGGGCAGGTGATGCCCGATGGGCCCGCGGCGCGCGCAGGTCTCCTGGCGGGCGATAACATCGTCGCGATCGACGGCCAGGCCGTGCACGACTTCCGCGAGATCGTCGCGCTCATCAGCGCGCACCCTGGTGAGCGCGTGACCATCGACTATCGCCGCGGCGGCATCGTGCACCGCGTGCAGCTGCAGGTACAGAGCGAGCAGGTCGGCGGCAGGCGCGTCGGCCGCATCCACGTCACCCAGCCACCCGGCAAGGGCTACCCCGACAGCATGCTGCGGCACACCGATCTGGGCGCCGCGGTGGCGCTGGTGCGCGCCGGGGGCGAAGCCTGGACCATGACCGTGCTGCAGGCGCGCCTGTTCTGGCGCATGGTGCTGGGACGCGTGTCGCTGAAGAACCTGAGCGGCCCGCTGTCCATCGCCGAGTTCGCCGGCGAATCGGCCGAGGCGGGGGTGGCGGCGTTCCTCGGCTTCCTGGTGCTCATTTCCCTGTCGCTGGGGTTCCTCAACCTGCTGCCGATTCCGATCCTGGATGGCGGACAGATCGTCTTCCAGCTGGTGGAGTGGCTGAAGGGCAGCCCGTTGTCGGAGCGGGCCCAGGCTCTGGGACAGCAGCTTGGCATCGCCCTGCTCATCGTCCTGATGGGTGTCGCGCTCTACAACGATATTGCGCGCCAGTTCGGCTGACCGTGCCGCGGGCCGCCGCGACGGCGGCGCGGAGTTTTCGAAACTGCAGGCGTGAGTCTCCAGTCCTCGAATAGTGAATGTAAGAATTTCGGGCGCGCCGCGCGGCACGCTTAAGGGGGATAGCGGTGGCTGGAGAATGAAAACAGGCAGTGCCCTTGCCGCTATTGCGCTGGCTGTGCCCTGCGCGCTGGCGCTCGCGCAGACGGCCGCGAGCCCGGCAGCGAGCCCGGCGGCGAACCCGGCCGCGAGCCCGGCGGACTTCACCGTCGGTGACATCCGCGTCGAAGGTCTGCAGCGTGTCTCCGAGGGCACCGTCTACAACTACCTGCCGGTAAACATCGGCGACCACCTGAGCGCGCAGCGCGTGCGCGAGGCGATCCGCGCCCTGTACGCCACCGGTTTCTTCCGCGACGTGCAGCTGCGCCGCGACGGCAGCACGCTGGTGGTCGTGGTGCTGGAGCGCCCGTCCATCGAGAGCTTCGAGATCACCGGCAACAAGGACATCAAGACCGAGGACCTGCAGAAGTCGCTGCGCAACGTCGGGCTCGCGACCGGCAAGACCTTCGACCGCTCGGTGCTCGAGGACGTCACCCAATAC
>CATPBQ010000058.1 GCA_955652795.1 uncultured Steroidobacteraceae bacterium
CGCCCGCCGCCGCACCGACCGCCAGGCCGGTCACGGCGCCGATGTCCGACTGCCTCGAGCCCTCACCGGGCTCGTCCCCGCAGGCATACGCCGGCCATACCGCCACGCCGAGCGCCAGTGCAATGGCGAGCACGCCGGCGCACAGCCTTGATCTCAATGTACTCATGTTGTCTCCTCTCGCTGTCAGTGCGGAACCATTCGTTCCCGGTACAGTTAACAGTTCAGCGCGCGAGGCGGCGGCCCGGGTGATGCAAAAGCGACACGGCGGGGATGATTTGTGGCGGAACATGGCGGCGTGAGGTGATCGAATATACTGGCGCTCTTCCGAACACTCGGGATCCGTCATGCCGCATCACCCTTACCGGCGCCGACCACTGCGGGCGGCGCTCGCCGCCCTGATTCCGCTGTTCTGCTGCACGGCTGCTGCGCTCAGCGTCGCGCGCGCGGCCGAGAGCGTCGCGGAGAACACCGCGGTATTGCGCGCCACGCTGACCAACGGCCTGCGTGTCGTCATCGTGCGCAACGCGCTGGCGCCGGTGGTTGCGACCTCGGTAAATTACCTGGTCGGCTCGGACGAGGCGCCCGCGGGGTTCCCCGGAACGGCGCACGCCGAGGAGCACATGATGTTCCGCGGCAGCCCGGGCCTGAGCGCCGATCAGCTCGCTGACATCGGCAGTGTCGTAGGCGGTGATTTCAACGCCAACACGCGCGAGAGCCTCACGCAATACCTGTTCACGGTGCCGTCCGAGGATCTCGACGTGGCGCTGCACATCGAGGCGCTGCGCATGCGCGCGGTGCTCTACTCACCGAAGGAGTGGAGCCATGAACGCGGCGCGATCGAGCAGGAGGTCGCCCAGGACCTGTCCGAGCCGGCCTATGTGCTGTTTGAGAAGGTGCGCGCCAGGATGTTCGCAGGCACCCCCTACGCCCACGATGCGCTCGGCACCCGGCCATCTTTCGAAAAGACCACCGCGCGCATGCTGAAGAGCTTCCACGACACCTGGTACGCGCCAAACAACGCCATCCTGGTGATCACCGGCGACCTCGACCCTGTGGCGACCCTGAGCGAGGTGAAAGTGCTGTTCGGGGAGATCGCGGCGAAAAAACTGCCTCCCAAGCCGCAGGTGCGCCTGCGCCCCGTGCAACCCACATCCTTCACGCTGGACACGGACCGGCCCAGCGGCACGCTCATGATTGCGCTGCGCACTCCCGGTCCGCGCGATGCCGACTTCGCCGCACTCGAGGTGCTCGCGGACGTGCTCAGCAGCCGGCGCTTCGATCTCTACGGCCTCGTGCCTCAGGGCAAGGCGGTGGCTGCGGAGTTCGCACTGGATCCGCTGCCGCAAGCCGCACTGGCCTACGCGGTGCTCTCCTTCACCACCGGAGATGATCCCAAGACGCTCGAGCGCGAGGTGCGCGCGATACTTGCGCGCGTCGCGCGTGAAGGTGTCCCGCCGGAACTCGTCGCGGCGGCCAAGCTGCAGGAGCGCAGCGCGGCGCAGTTCCAGCGCAACAATATCGCCGAACTCGCCGCGGTGTGGTCGGAGGCGCTCGCGCAGTACGGGCTGAGCTCTCCCGATGAGGATCTGGCGCGCATCGAGCAGGTCACGGTCGCGGACGTCAACCGGGTCGCGCGCCAGTATCTCGACCTCGATCACGCCATCACCGGCGTCATGCTGCCGCGCGGCTCGGGTCAACCGGTGGCCGCACACGGGGGCTTCGGCGGACAGGAGGCGATTTCCCTGGGCGAGGCCCACCCCACGGCCTTGCCCCCCTGGGCGCAAAAGGCGCTGCGGCGTCTGGAGGTGCCGCCCTCGACCCTGCACCCGATCCTCAGCACCCTGCCGAACGGCCTCACCCTGATCGTGCAGAGCGAGGATGTCAGCGACACGGTGAGTGTGTACGGCCACATCCGCAATCGCCCCGAGACCGAAGAGCCCAAGGGCCAGGACGGAGTCGCGCAGCTGCTCGACCGGCTCCTGACCTACGGCAGTGAAGGGCTCGATCGGGTCGCGTTCCAACAGGCACTGGATGCGATCGGTGCCCGCGAGCATGCCGGAACGGATTTCTCCGTGCAGGCACTGGGGGAGCATTTCGAGCGCGCGCTGGAACTGCTGGCCGACAATGAACTGCATCCGGCGCTGCCCAACGCAGCCATGGAAGTCATCCGCGGCCAGGTGGCTCTGGGTGTCGCGGCGCGCAACGCGAGCCCCGCCTTCCTGACACAGCGCTCGCTGCGCGCGGCGTTGTTTGCGCCGGATGATCCCAGTCTGCGCATGGCCACGCCCGAGACCGTGCGGGCACTCACGCCCGCGGCGGTACGCAGCTACTACGCCAGCGTGTTCAGGCCCGATCTCACCACCATCGTGGTCATCGGGAAAGTGACGTCGGCCGCCGCGCGGGCGGCCATCGACAAGTATTTCGGCGCCTGGAGCGCCAGCGGCCCCGCGCCCGTCATCGACCTGCCACCCGCGCCTCCGAACGGACCGGGCACGGTCGCAGTGCCGGATGCGAGCCGTGTGCAGGATCGCGTTGTGCTGGCGCACAACCTCGCGCTCACGCGCTCCGATCCTGACTACTACGCCCTGCAGTTGGGCAACGCCGTGCTGGGCGGAAGCTTCTATTCAACGCGGCTCAGCATCGATCTGCGCAAGAATTCCGGCCTGGTGTACTCGGTGCAGTCGCTACTGC
>CATPBQ010000059.1 GCA_955652795.1 uncultured Steroidobacteraceae bacterium
GCCGGCGTCAGTACCGTGCCGAGGTTCAGTTGCAGATCGCGCGCGTAGCCCGGCAGCGCCTCGCGAATGTCCTCGAGAGTGCTCACCTCAGGCCGCCTTGAGCGTGTCTTCGCCCTTCTGCCAGTTGCAGGGGCACAGCTCATCGGTCTGCAGGGCGTCCAGCACGCGCAGCACTTCCGCGGGGCTGCGGCCCACGTTGAGGTCGGTGACGTAGACGAAGCGGATCACACCGTGCGGATCCACGATGAAGGTCGCGCGCTGCGCCACACCCGCTTCCGGATCGAGGATGCCCAGCGCCCCGGCCAGCTCGCGCTTGACGTCCGCGAGCATCGGAAAGGGGAGATTCCTGAGCTCCTCCTTCTCGCGCCGCCAGGCGAGGTGCACGTACTCAGTGTCGATGCTGGCGCCCAGCAGCTGCGCATCGCGCGCGCGGAACTCCTTCTCGAGCTTGCCGAAGGCGGCGATCTCGGTGGGGCACACGAAGGTGAAGTCCTTGGGCCAGAAGAACACCACCCGCCACTTGCCGGGGAAGCTGTCCTGGGTGAAGGACTGGAACGCGTGGTTGACGTCGTTAGATACGACGCCCGTGAGGGAAAACTGCGGAAAACGCTGGCCGACGCCTGACATACCCAAGACTCCTTGACTGCGATTTGAGGGAACTGCCCGTAGTGCAACGGGCGTCATCATGCCGCCGGACCTGCTATAATTCCAATCGATTGATTTGATCTTCCTGATAGATGCCATATATCTCTCCCGGACCATGGAGCTGAAACTCAAGGACCTGCGCTACCTCGTGGCGGTGGCCGACAACCGTCACTTCGGCCGTGCGGCCGCGCGCTGCTTCGTCAGCCAGCCGACGCTGTCGGCGCAGCTGAAAAAGCTCGAGCAGACTCTCGGGGTGCAGCTCATCGAGCGGGCGCCCAACAACGTCTCGCTCACCCCGGCCGGGGAAGAGATCGTGGCGCGCGCGCGGCGCATCCTCGAGGCGAGCGACGAGGTCGTCACGCTCGCGCGCAGCCAGCGCGATCCGCTCGCCGGCAAGCTGCGGGTGGCGCTGCTGCCGACCATCGGTCCGTACCTGCTGCCGCGCGTCGCGCCCGCGATCCGCAAGAGCCTGCCGCGCCTGCAGTTGCGCCTGTACGAGTACCAGACCGCGCCGATGCTCGAGAAGCTGCACGGCGGCGAGCTCGATGTCGGCATTCTCGCCCTGCCGGTCGAGCTGGCCGGCCTCGAGGCGCGCGAGCTCTACAGCGAGCCGTTCACCGTGGCGCTGCCCGAGCGCCATCCGCTCGCCGCACACGACACCGTGCGCGTGGCGGACCTCAAGGGCGAGACGCTGCTGCTGCTCGAAGACGGTCACTGCCTGCGCGACCAGGCGCTGGAGGTCTGCAGCCGCGTCGGCGTGCGGGACTCGCAGGACTTTCGCGCCACGAGTCTGGAGACCCTGCGCCAGATGGTGGCGACGGGTGCGGGCGTGACGCTGCTGCCGGAGCTCGCCGGCCGCGGCGCCTACCGCAATGCCCGCGGCGTGGTGCTGCGTCCGTTCGCGAAACCCGCGCCGCAGCGACATATCGGCGCGTTGTGGCGCAAGAGCACGGCGCGGCGGCCCGCGATCGATGCGCTCGCCAATCTGATCGCGCAGCACGCGCTGTGAGTGCGCGGCCGCAGCAGCCGGGCTCCACGGCGGCCCCGGCGCAGGCCGGCGCCGCGGCATCCGCCGGCCCGCCGCAACCGGTCACCTTCAGGGCGCGTGACGATCGGGCGCTGGCGGGCCTGCTGAGCGAGGGGACGGGGGCGCGCGGTGCCCTGGTGGTCAACGGCGCCACCGGCTTCCCGCGTGAGTTCTATCTGAAGTTCGCCGCCTACTGCGCGCAGCGCGGCTACCACACCCTGGTGTACGACTACCGCGGCATGGGAGCGTCCGCGCACGCGCCGCTCAGCGCCGACCCCGCGCGCATGAGCGACTGGGGGGTGCTCGACATGCCGGCGGCGCTCGCCTGGCTGGCGGAGCGCTTCCCGCAGCTGCCGCTGGTCACGGTGGGACACAGCGTCGGCGGCCAGCTCATCGGCTGCATGCCCAACCAGGCTCGCGCCCGCGCGCACGTCATGCTCGCCACCTCCACCGGTTACTGGCGCCGGCAACGCGCGCCGTTCCGATACCAGGCGCTGCTGTTCTGGAAGCTCTATGGTCCGCTGATGTTGCGGCGCCTGGGCTACGTGCCGCACGGCGCGCTGTGGACGGGAGAGTCCCTGCCGCGCGGGGTGTTCCTGCAATGGCGCAAGTGGTGCCTCACTCCCGCCCGTTTCGGGCCGGATCTGGACGAGGACCTGCATGACAGCCAGTTCGCGGCGGTGCGCGCACCGGTGCTGGCGTGGGGATTCAGCGACGATCCCATCGCCACGCCGGCGGCGGTCGAGGCGCTGTTAGCTTCCTACCCGCAGGCGCAGATCGAGCGGCGCTGGACGACGCCGGCGCAGGCCGGCGTGCGCGCCATCGGCCATCACGGCTTCTTCTCCGAGCGTCACCGCGACTCGCTGTGGCGCGGCGCGCTCGACTGGATCGACGCGCGCTGCACCTGAGGCGCCAGCACGGACTGTGAGTCCGGCAGCGGCGTGCGACGCGCGGTGCGCGCGAGCGCAATCGCGCCGAGCACGATGAGCCCGCCGGCAATCTGCCACGGCGTGAGCCGCTCCTGCAGCAGCAGCCACGCGTAAGCGGTCGCGGCGATCGACTGCAGGTACAGTCCCACGGAGCTGAACGTCGCGGGCAGTTGCGCCAGCGCATACGCCACCAGCCCCTGGCCGAGCACCTGCGCCGACAGCGCGCAACCCGCGAGCAGCACCCAGCCGCGCGGCGTGTCGGGCAGGAACTTCTGCGTGAGCGCGAGCGGCAGCAGCAACAGCGTGAACACCAGCGTGCTGTTGAACATGACGATACCGGCGCCGTGGCGGGTGCGCAGGCGCGCCACCGCGAGAATGTAGAAGCCATAGAAGCACGCCGTCCCCAGTCCCAGCAGGTCGCCCGTCAGGGCGGCCGGCCCGTGCGCGAATTTCGTGCTCACGATCAACAACAACCCGACGGAGGCGAGCGCAAGCGCGAGCAGGAAGCTCAGCCGCGGGCGCTCGCCCCACAGCGCCCACGCCCCGAGCGTCACGATCAGGGGCGCGCAGTTCGCTTCCAGCGTCGAGGCGGCGACCGAGGTGAGCAGCAGCGATGCGTGCCACAACGCAAGATCGCCGGCGAAGAACACTCCGGCCCAGAAAAACATCGGATCGCGCCAGCTGCGCGCCATGGCCATCGCCTCGGGCTGCGCCGCGCCGGCGCGGGCGCGCCGTTCCAGCCCCGCCCATACGGCGAGCAGCGGCAGCGCGAGCGCACCACGCCAGAATGCCGTCGCCGTTGGTCCGGTTTCCGATAGCCTCACGAAAATGCCGGAGCTTCCGATCGCCAGCGCACCGGCAAACAGCGCAATCAGTGCGGGAACTTCGGAAGCGTCGTGACTGGCTTGCATGGGGTGTTGGCCTGCGCATGATAGTCGGTCGTGCCCGGACCCGTCTGGCATAATTGCTCGGCGCGACGTCAACGCCGGCGCGCACAGGATCGCGCTTTGAGAAACCCCGCCGCGCTCTTCGTTGCCTGTCTCGCGATGCTGTACGCGGGCGTCGCCGGCCCCCAGGCGCCGGCACTGAGCGTGCAAGACGCGTGGATTCGCGCCATCCCGGGCACGGACGTGGCGGCCGCCTACATGACACTGCACAACAGCGGCACGAGTGAAGTCGTGGTGATCGCAGTGCGCTCGCCGCTCGGGCGCGCGATGATCCACGACACCCGGCTCGAGAACGGACAATCCACCATGCGGCCGCACGAGCGCCTGAGCATCGCCCCGGGAGCGAGCGTGCGGCTCGCGCCCGGCGCCCTGCACGTGATGTTGCAGGCACTCGCGCACCCGCTTGCAGCCGGTGATGAAGTGCCACTGGTACTGCTGCTCGCGGGCGGCGGCAGCCTCGCAGTCACCGCGCGCGTACGGCCGTTGAGTGCCGGGTAACACCTGACCGCGCGTCCTCGCCGCAGCCTTCGCGTGATTTCCCCCGACTCACCGCTCGATCACGTCACGCCCTACGACCGCTTCGCGTGGAGCGATGAACAGATCGGGCTGTGGCTCGCGAGCGGGGAGCGCCGGCGCGAACTGTTGGCCTACTTCGGCGCCGCCGAGTATCGCGCGCTCGCGGCGCTGGCGCGCCGTGCGCAGCGCGCGCCGGTGGCCGACGCTGCACTGCGGGTGCTGGTGGTGCCGGGCATCATGGGCTCGCAGCTGGGGCTGCTGCGCCCGCCGCCGCTACCGCACGACATCGTGTGGCTCGATCCCATCGACATCCAGCTGGGACGCCTGGCGGCGCTGCGGGTTCCGGGACCGGCGCACATCGTGTCCCTGGGCGTGGTGCCGTTCTCCTACCTGCGGCTGAAGTTATATCTGCGCGCGCACGGGTTGGCCGCCGAGTTTCATGACTATGACTGGCGGCTGCCGGTCGCGCAGCTCGGTAGCGCGCTGGCCGAGCGCGTGCGCGCGGCAGGCCGCACGCGCGTGGCGATCGTGGCGCACAGCATGGGGGGATTGGTCGCCCGCGCGGCGCTGGCACTTGCGGGGACCGGCAACGTCGAGCGCCTGGTGCTGCTGGGGACGCCCCACGGCGGCTCGTTCGCCGCCGTGCAGGCCGTGCGCGGCACCTACGCGGTGGTGCGCAAGGTGGCGCGGCTCGCCGGCCAGGCCTCCGCCGAGAGCCTCGCCGCGGAGGTCTTCAGCACCTTTCCGAGCCTGTATGACCTCTTGCCCGCCGGTGCCGGCGGCAGCGCCACGGATCTGTTCGATGCCCGCGCCTGGCCTGCCGCCGGTCCGCAGCCCCGCGCGGCACTGATGCAGGCGGCGCTCGCGGCGCGACATCAGCTCACACCGCCGGATGAGCGGTTTGTCAGCATCGTCGGGGTGGGTCAGGAGACCGTCACCGCGGTCACGCGGCGCAACGACGACTTCGTCTACACGCTCACGCGCCACGGTGACGGCACCGTGCCGGCGACGAGCGCCGTGCTCGCGGGCGTGCGCAGCGCCTACGCGCGCGTGGCGCACAGCAATCTGACACGCGATCCGGTCGTGGCCGCGGCGGTGGTGGATATGCTGCGGCGGGGTTCGACGACGCGCCTGCCCGCAAAGTGGCTGAGCGGCAGCCGCGCTTGCACCCAGGTCAGCGATCGGCAACTGCGCCGCAGCCATGCGCAGAAAGTCGACTGGGCCGCGCTCACCCCCGAAGAGCGGCGCCTGTTCCTGCAGAACCTGAACGAGCCGCCGCAACTCACGTTGCGCGTCCCTGGCGCGGCACGCCGTGCGCGGCGCAAA
>CATPBQ010000060.1 GCA_955652795.1 uncultured Steroidobacteraceae bacterium
GGCAACCTGTACGTCGACAAGCAGCGCTACCAGGATGCGGCGAACGTCTACCGCGCGTACGTGGCGCGCGACCCCTACAGCGACCAGGCGCCGGACCTCGACATGGCGGCGATCGAGGCTTACGGTAAGGGCGGCTTCAGCCAGCTGGTGGTCGACGGCAAGCACGAGTTCGTCGAGCACTACAACTTCGCCTCGCCCTACTGGAAAACCCGCACCCGCGCCGACAATCCGCGCGTGGTGCAGGAGCTCAAGACCAACCTGAAGGACGTGGCCACCTACTTCCATGCGAGCGCACAGAAGTCCAAACGTGTCGCCGACTACCAGGAAGCGGCGCGCTGGTACCGGGACTACCTGAAGTCGTTCCCGGAAGATATCGACTCCGCGGCGACCGACTATCTGCTGGCGGAGGCGTTGTTCGAAGGCCATCAGTATGCCGATGCGGCTGCCGAGTACGAGCACACCGCCTACGGCTATCCGCGCAACGACAAGTCGGCGACCGCCGCGTACGCGGGGCTGGTCTCCTATCAGAAAGGCGAGGAGGGCTTGAGCGGCGCGGACAAGGACGCCTGGCACAAGCGCGCCATGGACGCCGGAGTCAGGTTCGCGCAGACCTTTCCCGAACACCCGGACAGCGCCGGCGTCCTGACCCGCGCGGCCGAGGAGATCTTCGCCGCCGGGGACCGGCCGCGCGCCGTGAGCGTGTCCGAGTCAATTCTCGCGCGCCAGCCGCCGGTGGATGCCGCGAAGCAGCGCATCGCGTGGACGATCATCGCGCAATCGCGCTTCGACCAGGGCGATTATGCCAGGGCCGAGCCCGCGTTCGTGCAGGCGCGCGAGCTCGCCGGCAAGGATGACAAGCTGCGCAGCGATCTCACCGAGCGCCTCGCCGCCAGCGTATACAAGGAGGGCGAGGCGAAGCAGAAGGCCGGCGATGCCGGCGGGGCGGTGGAGGATTTCCTGCGCGTCGGGCGCGTGGCGCCGGAATCGAAGATCCGCGCCAATGCGCAGTACGACGCGGCTGCCTCGCTGCTGAACCTCAAGCAGTGGGACCGCGCCATCGGCGTGCTCGAGGATTTTCGCCGCCAGTTCCCGCAGCATCCGCTGCAGCCGGACGTCACCCGCAAGCTCGCCGTGGCGTACTCTGAAGGCAACCGGCCGGGCGAGGCCGCCGCGGAGTTCGAGCGGATCGCCGCAAACCCGGCCGAGAATCGCGCCGTACAGCGTGAAGCGCTCATGCAATCCGCCGACCTGTACTCCAAGGCCGGCAACAGTCCCCGGGCCATGGGGATGCTGGAGAAGTTCGTCGACACCAACCCAACACCGCTTGCCGATGCCGAAGAGGCGCGCCAGCGCCTGGCGGACTATGCCGGCAAGAGCGGCGATAACGCGCGGCGTGATCACTGGTACCAGGAGATCATCCGCGCCGACGCGCAGGCCGGCGCGCAGCGCACCGATCGCACCCACTACCTGGCCGCGAAGGCGCAGCTGACGCTCGCGCAGCCGGCGCGCGATGCGTTTCGTGCCGTGCGCCTCAGCGCGCCCCTGAAGAAGAGCCTGGCAGTCAAGCGCAACGCGCTCGAGACCGCGATGGACGGCTACAAGCGCGCCGCGGAGTACCAGGTCGCCGAGGTGACCACCGCCGCCACCTACGAGATGGCGGAGCTGTACGGCACGCTCGCCAAGGACATCATGCGCTCGGAGCGGCCGTCGAACCTCAAGCGCGATGCGCTGGAGGAATACAACTCACTGCTCGAGGAGCAGGTGTTTCCGTTCGAGGAGCAGGCGATCAAGGCGCACGAGCTGAATGCCGCGCGCGCCAGGGACGGTGTGTACGACGAGTGGGTGCGCAGGAGCTTTCAGGCGCTCGCGCAGCTCAAGCCCGCGCGCTACGGCAAGACGGAGTTGACACAGGATGCGGTTACCAGCCTCGAGTGAGCGCACACCGGGCGCCGACACCCGGGCCGCGTCCGCGCTCGCCTGGCTGGCGCTGGCGGTGCTCGGTGCCTGCAGTTCCGGGCCCAAGCGCCCGGTGATGCATCCGGCGAAGCCGGTCACGCGTGAGCAGCCAACGCCAGCGGCTGCGCCGGCCGGCGCGCCCGCGGCAGGCAGCGCCACCAACACCGCCCCACCGGTGGCAGCGCCGTCGGTTGCGCCCGGGCCCCCGGCAGCCGCCGCATCTGCCGCACCGGCGCCTGCACCGGCGACGCGTGCTGCCGCCGCCGCGGCGGCGGGTGGTACCGCGAACCCGAGCGCGCCCGGCGTGGCAGCGGGCGTGAGTGCGCATCCGCAGGTGTCCCCGGCGGCGCAGGCGGACTTCGATCGGGTCGTGAGCTACATGCGCGCCGGCAACGCGGTCGAGGCGGAACTCGGCTTCAAGCGGCTCTCGCTGCAGTATCCTCAGTTCGCCGCACCACTCGTGAACCTGGCGATTCTGCAGCGCAAGGACGGTCGTCTGGATCAGGCCGAGGAGACCCTCAAGAGCGCGGTCGCTCACGAGCGCGGTAGCGCGGTTGCCTGGAACGAGCTCGGCGCCACCCAGCGGATGCGCGGGCAGTTCAAGGACGCGGCCTCCTCATACGAGCAGGCCATTGCTGCGGATCCGCACTATGCACCGGCTTGGCGGAACCTCGGCGTGCTGTCGGATCTCTATCTCGGAGACCCGGGCCGCGCGCTCACCGCCTTCGAGCAGTACCGGCAGCTGACCGGCGAGGACAAACCGGTGAGCGGCTGGATCGCGGAGTTGCGACAGCGCCTGGGGATGCCGCCGGTGAAGCGTCCGGCCCCTGCCGCGCCCGCGGACGGCAACCCGGGCGAGGCCGCGCCCACGGCAGCGCCGGGCGCGCCGGCATCCGCGCCACGAGCGGCGCCCGGGCCGCAATCGCAACCCGCGCCGGGCGACAGCCTGGCCAGCGTAGCGGGCAGCGCCTCGAGAGCAGGAGGTTGAACATGTACCGCGTGTGCGTATACCGATTGAGGCCACCGACCGTGCTCTCGGTTCTCATTGCCCTGGGCCCGCTGAGCCTCGGCGCGGCACTGGCCCAGGAGGCTGCGCCGCCGAAGCCCTCGGACTCGCGACCGACCGCGCCCGCGCGCGCCGTGCCGCGCCCGGACCAACTCGAGCCCGCCGTGGATACCTCCCGGAGCGCACCAGCCGCGGCCCCGTCAGCCGCCGTGGGCGCTGCCCCGGACGCCAACGCGGCCGGCGGTGCGCGCCAGCCCGCGGCGCCCGGGACGGTTGCCGCGCGCAAGGAACCTCCCGGTTCCAAGGCGAGCGCGCGCAAGGGCGCGGACCGGCTCGAGCTCGACCCGACGGACATCACCGGCAACCGCGAACTGCCCAAGGTGTTGTACATCGTGCCGTGGAAGCGCTCCGATCTCGGGGATCTCGTCGGCAAGCCCGTGAACAGCCTGCTGGACGACGTGCTGCAGCCGCTGGACCGGGACGTTTTCCGGCGGGAAAACCGTTATTACGACGCTCTGAAACCCGAGCCGGCCGGTTCCAAGGCGGGCGCGATGCAGGGTTCGGGCGACAAGCCCTGAAAATGCCCGGGGCGCAGTGTCAGGATGAGAGCTGGGTCGCAGCTTTTTGGGTTTATGTCATTCAGTTTTCGCAGTGTTTGTGCGTTTGTGGCGGTCTCTTGAGCGGGAGTCTGTAGATGAACCTCTGGAATTTAATCGTGCGATTCTTTCAGGGCGGCGGGGATTTCATGTACCCCATCGCCGTCGTGTTCGTGGTGGGTCTGGCGATCGCCATCGAACGTTACATCTATCTGGCGCACACGGCCGCGCGCAACCGCGGTCTGTGGAATGAAATCGTGCCGCTGCTGTCGCAGGGTAATTTCCGCCAGGTGGCGCAGGCGACCTCCAAATCGGAGTCGGCCATCGGCCACATTCTCAACTACGGCCTGGCGCGCATTCAATCCGCGCGCCGCCGCGACGACATCGAGAAAGCGATGGAGGAAAGCCTCATGGAGGTGGTGCCGCGGCTGGAAAAACGCACGCACTACCTCGCGACCTTCGCCAATCTCGCGACGCTGCTGGGGCTGCTGGGCACGGTGATGGGCCTGATCCGCGCGTTCGCGGCAGTGGCGACCGTCAACCCGGCCGAGAAGGCCAACCTGCTGTCGGCGAGCATCTCGGTGGCGATGAACTGCACGGCCTTCGGCCTGATGACGGCGGTGCCGCTGCTGTTCATCCACGCGTGGCTGCAGACCAGGACTACCGAGCTGATCGACAGCCTGGAGATGGCCTCGGTCAAGTTCCTGAACGCGATCACCGAGCGGCAGCCCGCGCCCGCGGCGGCCTGAGCCGCGCCCGCGCTCGCTCTGGGTGAAGCACTGAAGGTCGCGCATGCGCCGTTCCTATCAAACCCGCAAGCTGGAGCGTCACTCGCGCAAACCGGAGCAGCTGCTGCTGGTGCCGATGATCGACATCTTCACGGTGCTCGTGACCTTCCTGCTGATGACCGCCGTGTTCTCGCGCACCGTGATCCTGCAGCTGAATCTGCCGCCCTCGCAGACCGAGTTCCGTGATCCGCCGCCGGGACTGCAGCTGGAGGTGATGGTGCGCAAGGACCTCATCCAGGTGGCGGATCGCAATACCGGACCGCTCGCGACGCTGCCCAACACATCCGGCGGCCCCAACTACGATGCGCTGACCGACTACCTCAAGCGCGTCAAGGCGAAGTTCCCCGAGAAGACCGACGCCAGCATCCTGCTGGAGGCGGACACGCCCTACGACACGCTGGTGCAGGTCATGGATCGCGTGCGCGTGTTTGAAGTGAGTGAGGGTCTGAACGCCGTGCAGGCCGAGCTGTTTCCGGACATTTCCATCGGCGATGCGCCGGCTACCGCCGAGGCCACCGGCGCCGCCCCGGCGGCGGCGTCCCCGGTTACCCCTATCCATGCGGCGGCGTCCGGCAGCGGAGCACACCCATGAGCATGTCGCACCGCGCCCAGCGCATGGCGCAGCACCACCTGCGGCACCGCACGGATGAGCAGCTGAACCTCATTCCGCTCATCGACATCCTGTCGGTGATGGTCGCCTTCCTGCTCGTGTACTCGACCGAGGTCGAAGTCATCCAGAACGCCAAGGGCATCGAGATTCCGCAGTCGATCGCGCAGGCAGCGCCGAAGCA
>CATPBQ010000061.1 GCA_955652795.1 uncultured Steroidobacteraceae bacterium
GCAGCTGAACCTCATTCCGCTCATCGACATCCTGTCGGTGATGGTCGCCTTCCTGCTCGTGTACTCGACCGAGGTCGAAGTCATCCAGAACGCCAAGGGCATCGAGATTCCGCAGTCGATCGCGCAGGCAGCGCCGAAGCAGTCGGTGGTGGTCATGATCACCAAGACGGACCTGTTCGTGCAGGGGGAATTCATCGCGACGGTGACGGAGATCCGCGCCGGGCAGGGCAGGCTGGTCGAGCCGCTGCGCGCAGCGCTCAAGCGCCCGCTGCTGGTCGGCAGGGAAATCAGCGAGCGGGATATCGCGCAGCGCGAGATCACCATCATGGCGGACAAGGCGCTGCCCTACGAGGTGCTCAAGCGCGTGATGGCGACCTGCACGGATGCCGACTACGGGCGCATCTCGCTCGCGGTCATCCAGAAGGAAAAGCCGGTCACTGCCGGCCAGTTCAAGCCGGGATAAGCCGACATGGCCATCGCGCCCTATTACCGCGATTTCGATCTGCCCTGGGAGGGCGATCCGGAGTCGAGCGCGCGCTTCCGCAAGATCCTGCGCGTGCTGCTGATCGTGCTGGTGGTGTTCGGCATCGCATTTCCGCTGCTGCCGACGCCGAAGCGCGCGACAATGGAGGAAGTCCCGCAGCGGCTCGCGCGCGTGATGCTCGAGAACACGCCCAAACCGCCGCCGCCTCCGCCGCCGGTGCCCAAGGAGCAGGAGAAACCGAAGATCGAGCCGAAAATCGCCATGGTGAAGCCGCCGCCGGTCGATGAGCGCAAGCGGGCGCGCGACAAGGCGCAGAAGCAGCTGAACCAGGTCAAGGACGAGCTCGCTGATCTGCGCGACGTCATGGATCTCACCCCGCTCGAGACCAAGAACCTCTCCGGTTCGGTCGGCGCCGACGCACACGCGGAGCGCTCGCTCATCACCTCCAAGGTCGGGGCCGGCAGCGGCGGCATCACTTCCGCGGATACCAGCCGCGGCTTTGGCACCGGGGCCGGCTCGCTCACCGGTCACGACACGACTGCCGTCACTTCAGGCATCGCGCGCTCGGGTCTGAACGCCCGCGGCCCCGCCCGCAGCGGTGGCGGCGGCAAGGCCGCCCGCTCGCGCGAGGAGATCGAGCTGGTCTTCGACCGCAACAAGGGACGCATTTACAGCCTGTACGCCCGGGCGCTGCGCGACAATGCGGAGCTGCAGGGCAAGCTGGTGCTCGAGTTCACCATCGCCCCAACCGGTGATGTGACCATGTGCCGCATCGTTTCCAGCGAACTCAGGGACCCGGATCTGGAGCGCAAGATCATCGCGCTGGTGCGCCTGTTCCGCTTCGATCCCAAGGATGTCGACGCCGTCACCACCACCAAGCCCATTGATTTCTTCCCGGCATAGCGCGGGTCACGCACGCCTGGGTGCCCCATGAACCTCAATTCCGAAATCGAGTTCTATGCGGAGCTGCGGCTCGTCGACAAGGCGCGACTGCTGAATCTGTTCCTGCACGAACTCGCGCAAGAAGCGCGCGGCACCTACGGTCCCGGCGCGGACCAGGTGCACGATGGTGCGCAGCTGCGCTTCGTCAACGAGCTGTACCATCGTCTGACACGCGTCATCGAACAGCTGCTGGCCGAGGAGGCGACGCGCCCGGCGGATGACGTGGTGCTGCGTATGCTGCTGGCGCCCCGGGCCGACAAGCTGGCCGAGCGGCTGGTGTTCAACGCCTACGCGCGCGCCATCCAGGGATTCGAGAGCTTCGATACGACCGTGCTGATGGGCTCCTGAGTCTCTCAGGGGGTTCCCGCAAGCCGCTCCAGTGCCGCTCCGGTGAGCCGGAACGTCGTCCACTCGTCCTGCGCCACGGCGCCGAGGCCGCGGTAGAAGCCGATCGAGGGCTCGTTCCAGTCGAGCACCGCCCAGTCGAGCCGCGCGCAGCCGCGCTCGAGCGTCGTGCGGGCGAGCCAGGCGAGCAGGCGCCTGCCGACGCCGAGCCCGCGCGCCTCGGGCCGCACGAACAGGTCCTCGAGATAGATGCCGGGCTTGCCGAGGAAGGTCGAGAAGTTGTGGAAGAAGAGTGCGAAGCCCACCGGCGTCTCACCCAGACAGCCCAGCACTACCTCCGCGTACGGGCGCGCTCCAAACAGCGCGGCGGCGAGGTCCGCTTCGGTCGCGATCACCTGATCCTCGAGACGCTCGTACACGGCGAGCTCGCGGATGAACGCCAGCACCTGCGGCAGGTCGCTCCGGGTCGCGGGACGGACGCTAATGGTGCGCGCCGCGCCGCTCATCCGGTGCTCTGCAGGCCCTGGGCGATGCCTGCGACACTGGCCAGGAGCGCCTCGAACAGGTCGCGGTCCGCGCGTCCGCCGGCGCGCCAGCGCTGCAGCAGATCCACCTGCATCAGGTGGATGGGATCGAGGTAGGGATTGCGCAGCTGGATCGAGCGCTGCAGCGTCGGATCGGAATCGAGTAGCGCCCGGCTGTCCCTGACGGCGAGGATCTGCTCGCACGCGCTTTCGAACTCGCTGCGGATCTCGCCGGAAAAGCGGCGCAGCGCTTGCGGCACCAGCTCGTCGTAATAGTGCGCGATGTCCGGGTCCGACCGCGCCAGCATGGTCTCGACGTCATCGAGGAGGTTGCGCAGGAAGAACCAGCTGCCGCAGGCTGCGCGCAGCCGCGCCAGCCCGAACTTTGCGAGCGCGGCGCGCAGCCCGCTCCCGGCACCGTACCAGCCGGGGAGCATGTAACGGGTCTGCGACCAGGCGAACACCCACGGCACCGGCAGCAGGCCCTCGATGCCCGCGCCTTCCACGCGGTGCACGGAACGCGAGCCGATCTGCATTCTCTCGATCACATCAA
>CATPBQ010000062.1 GCA_955652795.1 uncultured Steroidobacteraceae bacterium
CCGGCCGAGCGCGTGAGCCCGCGCGCAGCCGCCCAGCGGCCGTTGCCGTCCATGGTGATCGCGATGTGCCGCGGCAGCAGCTTGAGGGTGGCGGCGACCATCACACCTGCATGACCTCCTTCTCCTTGGCGGTGAGCAGCGCCTCGATGTCGGCGATGTGCTTGTCGGTGAGCTTCTGCACTTCGAGCTCAGCACGCCGCTCATCGTCCTGCGAGACCAGTTTCTCTTTCAGCATGTCCTTGATGTCGTTCATGACGTCGCGGCGCACGTTGCGTACCGCGACGCGGGCGTTCTCCGCGTCGTGCCGCAGCACCTTGGTGATCTCGCGGCGCCGCTCCTCGGTGAGCGGCGGCATGGGAATGCGGATCACGGTGCCGGCCGTCATGGGCGTGAGCCCCAGATCGGACTTGAAGATCGCCTTCTCGATCGCCTGCACGACGCTCTTCTCCCACGGGGAGATGACCAGCGTGCGGCCCTCCTCGACCGCGATGCTCGCCACCTGCTGCAGCGGCACCTCCGAACCGTAGTAATCCACCTTCAGGTGCTCGATGAGGCTGGGGTGCGCCCGGCCGGTGCGCAGCTTCTTCAGATCCCCCTGGAAGTTCTGTACGCACTTCGCCATGCGCGTAGCAGCGTCTTTCTTGATGTCTTCGAGCATGAGTTGCGTCTCCTCGATGCAGCGCGGCTCACTCGACTGTCACGGCCGTGCCTACGTCCTCGCCGCGCACGATGCGGGTGAGATCCCCGGGATTGTTGAGATTGAACACCCGCAAAGGCAAGCGGTTGTCGCGGCACATGACAATGGCCGTCGCATCCATGACGTTGAGCTTGTCGGTGAGCACCTTGTCGAACGTCAGGCGCGGGTAGCGCACGGCAGCCGGATTGCGCAGCGGATCATCCGAATACACGCCGTTCACCTTGGTGGCCTTCAGGAGCACGTCGGCGTTGATCTCGATGGCGCGCAGCGCGGCGGCGGTGTCGGTGGTGAAGAACGGGTTGCCGGTGCCGGCGGCGAAGATCGCCACGCGACCCTTTTCCAGGTGCCGCATCGCGCGGCGCCGGATGTAGTCCTCGCAGACTTCGTTGATGCGGATCGCGGACATGACCCGGGCATGCATCCCCAGGCTCTCGAGCGCGTCCTGCATGGCGAGTGCATTCATCACCGTGGCGAGCATGCCCATGTGGTCGGCCGCAACCCGGTCCATCCCGGCACGCGCCAGCCCGGCGCCGCGGAAGATGTTGCCGCCGCCGATCACCACCGCGACCTGCACATTCATCTGCGTGATGTCCTGCAGTTCCCCGCCGATGCGCCGGATGACCGCCGGCTCGATGCCGTAGTCCCCATTTCCCATCAGGGCCTCACCCGAGAGTTTCACCAGGATTCTCGAGTAGTGCGCCTTGGCTTGCGTCATCTGTTCACCTCCGCCGATGGAAAAAACCCCGCGCGCGGCGGGGTTTGAGTCCTTGAGCAGTGCTCGCGCCTTCAGTGCCTGACCGTGGGGCCCGTGCCGTCCGGCTTCTTCTCGATGCCGGCGCCGACCTCGAAGCGCTCGAACGCCACGACCTCCGCCTTTGCACCCTTTAACAACTTCTCGATCGTCACGTCCAGGTCCTTGACGAACGGCTGCCCGGCGAGGGTGATCTCCCCCAGGGCCTTGCGCAGCCTGCCTTCGACCATCTTGGCGACGATCTCAGGGGACTTGCCCTCGCCCTGCGCCTGCTGCGTGAGAATCTCGCGCTCCTTCGCCATGACCTGCGCGGGCACCTGGGCCTGCGTCAGGTAGCGGGGGTTGCTGGCCGCAACGTGCATGGCCAGATCGTAGGCGAGACTCGCCGCGCCACCCCTGACCGCCACCAACGCGCCGATGCGCGTGCCGTGCACGTAGGCGCCCAGGTGCTGCGGCGAGGTGAGTACGGCAAAGCGCCGCACGCTGATGTTCTCGCCGATCTTCGCCACCAGCGCCCGACGCCGCTCCTCGATGCTCTCGCCCGACGGCAGCTTCGCCTCCCCCAGCCCCGCCAGGCTCGCCGGCTGCGAGGTCAGAGCGCAGTCGGCCACCGCCTGTGCGAAGGCGCGGAAGCCCTGCTCGCGGGCGACGAAGTCGGTCTCGCAGTTGATCTCGACCATGGCGGCGGTGCGCGCGTCGGCGGATCGGGCCACTACCACCACGCCCTCGGTGGCCAGCCGCGCCGCTTTCTTGTCGGCCTTGGCGTGCCCCTGCTTGCGCATGAGCTCGGCCGCGGCGTCCAGGTCACCCTTGGCTTCGACGAGCGCTTTCTTGCACTCCATCATGCCCGCGCCGGTGCGCTCGCGGAGCTGCTTGACTGCGTCTGCTGTAATGTTCATGGACTATTGTCCTTGCATTACTCGGCCGAACCGGCGCCCGCCGTGCCCCGGCCCTTGCGGCGGCCCGGCGCGGCTGTCGGCCGGCGCGCCACGGCCTCGGGTGCCGGGACCGTGCCGGCGGCCGCCACGGGCTCTGCCGCCGCCTCCGCCTCGAGGTCCTCGTCCTCGCCGACGGGCTCCTCGGCCGCAACGGCCGGAGCCTTGACGGGAGGGAGCTTGCGCCGTGCCGGGGCCTTCTTGCGCACCGTCGCCTGCGGGCGCTGTTGCCGGCCGCGCGCGGCCTTCTTGCGCGGGTTGCCCGCCTCATCGAGCTCGACGAACTCGTCTTCGCCGACCGCGACCTGGGGCACGGACTGCTTGCCCTCGAGCACCGCATCGGCGATGCCGGCGGCATACAGCTGGATGGCGCGCATGGCATCGTCGTTGCCCGGGATCACGTAGTCGATGCCATCGGGCGAGCAGTTGGTGTC
>CATPBQ010000063.1 GCA_955652795.1 uncultured Steroidobacteraceae bacterium
GAGAGCACCACGACTTGCGCGGCCAGCTTCGGATCACCCCCGGGCAACACCCCGCCGACGTTCGCGGTCTGCACGTGCGCGAGCTTGTTGGTGAACGCGATGGAGGTGCGGATGCCGAGCGGCACCGGCCTGAAATCGCGGGAGCGGGCCGCCGCGAGCAGTTTGTCCAGATCGTAGCCACCCGCCTTCAGCAGGCGCCGCGTCGCCTGCTCGCTGGCCCAGGCCTTCAGGCGCAGCCGCGCCTCGCTCCCGGCCGGCAGCTCGAATTGCTCACCGCCCCAGGAACTCTGCACCACCTGCCAGGGGTAGCCCGCGGAGGGGGTCGTGTGGATGATGATCGCGCCCGCCGCGGCCTGGCGCGCGGCGCTGTCGTACTTGTAATCCCAGCGGCCGTAATACAGGCGGCGCTTGCCGGCGAACAGATTCGGATCCCAGTCCGGATCGTTGTTCATGATCACGAGGATCTTCCCCGTGAGATTCGTTCCCTTGAAGTCGTTCCACTGGTACTCCGGCGCCTGGATCCCGTAACCGACGAACACCAGCTCCGCGTTGTCGATGGAGACACTCTCGCCCTGCAGACCGCTCGCGGCGATGTAGTCATCCCGCCAGGCGAGGTCGATGCGCGCGTTCTTGCCCTGGAAGCTCCAGCTCTTCGGGAACTGCGAGGTGATGCCGACGATGTCGAAGGGCTGCTGCCAGGCCCCGTTCGCAAAAGCGGCCCGGTAGCCCATGCCCTCCAGGCGTGTCTGCAGGTACAGGCGCGTCAACTGATCTGCGCGGCTCGCCGGTCCCCGGCCCTCGAGCAGGTCCGACGACAGGAAGCGGATCGGGGCCTCCAGCGCCTCGCGCGTGATGTAACTGCGCGCCACCTGCTCGACGGCATCGGGAACTGCCGGGGGCTGGGCCACCGCCACTGCCGCCAGGGCTGCCGTAAACGCTGCCCCGAATCGCCCCAGCTCACGAACTGCAATCACGTCCCGCTCCTCCGCGTCCAAACCGACCCCACGCTCGGCCGTGTCACTCGCCCAAGCAGCGTCTTCTAGGGACCGGCGACCACGCCCCAGGGACCTTGGCCGACCGTCACCTTGCCGATCACGGTGAGCGTGTCGGTATCAACGACGGACACATCCCCCGAGGGCCCGTTGGCCGTGAAGAGATGTCTGCCGTCGGGGCTCAGCGCCAGCCCCCAGGGTCGAGCGCCCACGGCGACTTCGCCGATCAGCTTGCCGTCTTGCGGCGAGATCACCGCCACGGTACCGCCGCGCCCGGTGCTCACATACAGCCGCCCGCGTGCCGCGTCGAGCGCGACGCCCACGGGGCGCGCCTCCTTGCGCAGCTGCACGAGCTGCGTGGTCGGCGCACCGCTCGGAAGTGAGATGCGATACACCGACGCATCGGCTTCCCCCGAGACGTAGGCGCTGCGGCTGTCGGGTGTGAAGGCGAGATCGCGCGGACGCTTGCCCACCAGGACCGTGTGCAGCAGGGCGTGCGTGCGCGCGTCGATGATGGCCACGGAATTGCCGGTCTCGTTGGTCACCAGCACCCAGCGGCCATCCGGAGACGCGCGCACTCCCTCAGGCTCGCGCCCGACCGAAATCTTGGCGACGACGCGTCCCCGTACCGTGTCCAGCACGCTTAGCCGCGCTGCATCCTCGTCGGTGACGAACAGCGAGCGTCCGTCGCGGCTGATCTCGACGCGTTCAGGATCGGTGACTCCCTTCAGCATCCGCGCCTGCTTGAGCGTCGCGGTATCGATGACCGCCACGCCATCGGCCTGCCGATCCCGAGGCAGCTTCGCGCACTGCTCCTCCGGGAGCGGCGGAGGGCACTTGGGCTGCCCGCTGACCGCGACGTACAGGCTCGCACCGTCATGGCTGAGCACCAGTCCCCTGGGCCGCTTGCCCACCGCGATGGTCGCAATCGCCGCCAGGCGCTGCGTATCGATCACAGTCACGGTGCCGTCGTCCTCGTTGGAGACGTAGGCGCGCCCCGCGCGCTCGCCCGCGGGTACCGAGAGCCAGGCGATTAGCGCCAGCGACGCCGCGACTGAGCCTCGCAGGGCTCCCGAGCGCACAGGGATCCAGGTCATGGAATCGAGCTCCCACAGGTGTCGGACGGGCGCAGCATACTCAAAAACGACGTAAGTCCCACCTCGGAAGCCCCGCCGTGATAAGTTTACCCGCATGTCCGACACCACCCGCAACGAGCACACGCCCCCCCTGGTCTGGACGAATGCTCTGATGTTCGCCCTCACGTTTGCCGCCGCCGCGATCCTCGTTCCGTGGTATGGCCTGCCGCGCGGTTTTTCGCCCGCGGCCTGGGCGGCCTTCGCCTTGTTCGCCATCGCCAACGGCATGGCGATCACGGCGGGCTATCACCGGCTGTGGGCGCATCGCACCTACGAGGCGCACTGGAGTCTGCGGCTGCTGTACCTGGTGTTCGGCACCATGGCGCTGCAGAACAGCGCGTTCGCGTGGTGTAGCGGGCACCGCGCCCACCACCTGCACGTCGACGACGTGGACCGCGATCCGTACTCGGCGCGGCGCGGGTTCTGGTTCTCGCACATCGGCTGGATGCTGCGCGAGTACCCGAGCGGCAAGCCCGATTTCTCCAACATCCCGGACCTCAGGCGCGATCCGATGCTGGCGTTCCAGCACCGCTACTACGTGCCGCTCGCGCTGGCGGCCAACATCGGCCTGCCGCTGGCGCTGGGAATCCTGTTCCACGACGTGTGGGGCATGCTCATCCTCGCCGGCGTGCTGCGGCTGGTGTGGAGCCATCACGTCACCTTCTTCATCAACTCGCTCGCCCACATGTGGGGCAGCCGGCCGTACACCGAGGACAACAGCGCGCGCGACAACCCGGTGCTCGCGGTCATCACCTACGGCGAGGGCTATCACAACTTCCACCACATCTTCACGCACGACTATCGCAACGGCGTGCGCTGGTGGCAGTGGGATCCGACCAAGTGGCTGATCGCTGGCCTGCAGCTGCTCGGCCTGACCCGGCGCCTGAAGCGCACGCCGATGTTCCAGATCCAGCGCGCCCTGCTCGCCATGCAGTTCACGCGCGCCCGCGAGCGGCTGGCGAAGACCCCGGATGCGGGTCACTCGCACATCGAACAGCTGCGCGCGCGTCTGGCGCATGAGTACGAGAGCTTCCTCGCCGCGCTGGCCGACTGGGCGCGCGTCAAGGAGCAGTGGCTCGGAGACAAGAAGCGCGCGGTGCTGGAGCAGTGGGAACAGGTGGACCTGCAGAGCAAACTGCGGGAGATCGAGCGCGGCCTCTCCCTGCAACTGCGGCGCATGCGCAGCCTGCAGGCGCAACTCGTGTAGTTGAATTGGCCGAAAGGGCCTGCAGCCCTTTCGGCAAGCCAACCGCCAGGTTGAGCTCGGTCGCACCGACGCGTTCGTGACCCTTCCGACCGAGGACACCCGCTGTCCCGCTCAGTGGCCCTGGGCCTGCTGCACCAGTTGCGTCGCCGAGGTCGGACCATTCACAAAGGTGTCCGTGTGCGTGCTCACGAACTGGCGGAACTCCAGTGATGCCTGCAAACCGGTCTTGAGGCCCTTCTTCGTGGCGAGCGCGTCGACCTTTGCCTGCTGGGCCTCGGTCAGCGCGGGGGCGATGGCCAGGAAGTCCCAGTTATCGCCGTTGGTGTGCATGTACCACTGGGTTGCCGGCATACCCGCCTCCTTATCCACAGCTTCGCGCGCGGCCATCCACTTGAGGAAGTCGAGATGCTTGCCGGGAGCGACCCGGTACAGAGCCACGAGCGCCTTGCCCGGCGCGTCTGCCGCTCGCGACCCCTGAGGTAGGGCCAGAGAGGCGCTTATCAGCAGGATGCCAATCGCGATAGCAAAGAACCTGTTGGGAGAGATCATGGACTACGCTCCTTGCTGGCCACTACGGCCAGGGTTTGTTGCATGAGCCACGGAACGACAATGGACCGCGAGTCATTGTGTTGGGTTTTCTTCCGCCTCGTCGCGGCGCTATGTTACGCCCATCGTTGACCCTTTCCATCGACGATGCCGCACGATGGGCTGCGGCTGGCACCGCCAGCACGCTTGATGCACCATGCCAGCCATGGGACGCATTTTCGAAGTCAGAAAGCACACGATGTTCGCGCGGTGGAACCGCATGGCGAAGCAGTTCGCCCGCATCGCGAAGGACATCACCATGGCGGTGAAGGCCGGTGGCACCGACCCGGCGTCCAATCCCGTGTTGCGGCGGACCATCCAGAACGCACGTGCCGTCAACATGCCGAAAGACCGGATCGAGGCGGCGATCAAGCGCGCCGCGGGGCGCGACGCCGCCAACTACCAGCAGATGCTGTACGAGGGTTATGCGCCGCACGGCGTGGCGCTGCTGGTGGAAACCGCGACCGACAACCCGACGCGCACCGTCGCGGCCGTGCGCAACATCATCACCAAGGGCGGTGGCAATCTCGCCACCAACGGCAGCGTCAGCTTCCTGTTCAGCAAGATGGGTGTGTTTCGCCTCAACCCCGCGGGACTCGACCAGGACGATCTGGAGCTGTACCTCATCGACCACGGACTCGAGGAGATGGGCGAGAGCAGCGGCGAGAAGGGCGAGCCGCAGCTGGTGATCCGCTGTGCGTTCGCCGATTTCGGCCGGCTGCAGGAGGCGCTGGAAGCGCGCGGCCTCGCGCCGCTGTCGGCCGAACATGAGTACCTCTGCACCGTTCCGACCGAGCTGCCGGAGAACCAGGCGACCGAGGTTCTCACCGTGATCGACCGGCTGGAACAGGACGACGACGTTCAGAACGTGTTTCACACGCTCGCCTGAACGGCCCCGGCGCCTGGGCGCAGCGCCAGGGGATCCGCGCTATGCTCGAGGTCGTGTACCCGTACCGCCTCGAGCCGGCCCGCATCGCAGATGCCGCGTTGCTGGCGGGGATGTCGCAGGACTTCGTGGAGACGGGGCTCAGGCCCGCCTGGGATGCGACACGCATCGCCTGGCACATCCGCCATCCGGACAGCGTGGTGCTGGCGGCGCGGGCCGGGACCGCCATTGTCGGCTTCGCCATCATGCGCTACGCCGATGACAGCGCTCACCTGAACCTGCTGGCCGTTGCGCCGGCGCACCGCCGCCGCGGTATCGCGCGGCGCCTGGTGGCGTGGCTCGAGGACACCGCGCTCACTGCCGGCACCTTCACCATCGCGCTCGAGCTGCGCGCGGGAAATGCGGGCGCGCGCGCCTTCTATGCCGCGCTCGGCTATCGCGAGCTGGTGCGCGTTCCCGGCTACTACCAGGGGCGGGAGTGCGCCATCCGCATGGTGCGTGACGTGGCGCGTCAACCGCGCGGCGACGCCGCGCCGCCACCCTAGAGGGCGCGGCTTCAGGGTGGCTGCGCTTCGACCCTGAAGTCGAACTCGTACGAGTGCGCGCCGTCCGCGGCGACGGTGATGTTCATCTTTCCGGTGAGTCCCTTGAGCTCGCCGGTGCCGGAATCCGGCACGACGGTGACGGACGAGGCGGGCTTGCCCCGGTTCATGGTGGCGCAGTGCTGCAGGACGAAGCTGCCGGAGCGCCCTTTGAGCGTTCCGGTCACGCGCTCCAGGGCCACATAGGCGGCCGAACCCTTCACCTCCGTCTGCGTGGCCAGCATCTCGCCTTTGCTGATGGCCTCGAGCTCGCCGTGAAAGCGCTTGTCGATGGTCAGCCGGCCCAGGCTTGCGGCCCGGGCGACCTGCGTGTCAGGTTTCTGCGGCGTGACTTTCACCTCGAAGGGTCCCGTGACGCGCTGGCTCATGTGCAGTCTCCTGGGGATTCTGTCAGTCCGGCATCGGCGTCATTTGCCCGGTGAGCGCATCCTCGAAGCCGAAGTTGCGCATGTCCCGCACCCGTTGCGGAAACAGGATGCCGTCGAGGTGATCGATCTCATGCTGCACCAGGCGGGCGTGAAACCCCTCCACCGTCCGGTCGATCAGCGCCCCGTGCGCATCGAAGCCCTGGTAGCGCAGGTGGCGAAACCGCGGTACCAGCCCGCGCATCCCGGGCACCGACAGGCACCCTTCCCAGCCTTCGTCCTGCTCGCTGTCCAGCGGCGTGAGCACCGGATTCACCAGCA
>CATPBQ010000064.1 GCA_955652795.1 uncultured Steroidobacteraceae bacterium
GAGCGCCCTTGATAACAGGCTTGGAGCATCCCGCACCCACACGCACGGTTCGTGCACGGGTGAAGAGATAGTCCACTCCCGGCGGAAACGCCGGGGCCAAGTGAATCCCTTGGTCGTAGGTTCGAATCCTACCGGGCCCAGTTCATTTCCGTATGGCCCGAGAGCTTTGATGCATTGCAGCCTCGCGCAACAACTCGGCGCCGCGCTGGAAATCAAGATCGTCAATGGCATCACGAAGACGATCGAAGCGCGCCGCACTCAGTGTTTCGCTCAACGACAGGGATAGCAAACCGAATTTATCGACGGCCGCAAGATTCTGACTTTCAAGCAGCGCGCACAGCTCATCGATGTCTGCGGTGCCGATGCTGGGGCGATTCGCCATCCCGGCGCCGTTATCTGCATCCGGTTCCGGTTGCCTTGCCAACAGGAGCTCTGCCTCTTCGCGCAAGGTGGTGAGCGCCGATGACAGTTGCCTTAGTATTCCCTCCACGATGTCGACCGGCCGACACTCCTGGAGTGCTTCCTCAGCCGCGCCCGCGAACCGCATGACTCGGGTCGCGCCGATCATTCCCGAGCTGCCCTTTAGCTTGTGTGTGCGCCCCTGGAGCTGGCGCCGCATGGTCTGATCATCGGGCGAAACGGAGATCGGCAGCGCAAGGTCCGCATAGTCCCGCAGCATGCGAGCCAGCAGTGATCTGAACAGCGGCACGTCATTTCCAAACATCTGTTGAACGACACCGGCATCGATGGAAGACATGAGCGGCCCGTCAACGGCGTGACCGGCGGGCTTGCTGTCGAGGACGACAATCGGTATAGGCTCGCCTCGCGCCTGTTCCACGAGGCGCCGCACCTTGCGGATTAGTGCCTCGGGATCAAACGGCTTGCTGACGAAATCGTTCATGCCCGCCTCGAGCGAGCGCTGCCGCTCACCGACCAATGCGCCTGCCGTCAGGGCGACGATGGGCAGCGTCTGCAGTTGCAGCTCGCCGCGGATGCGCCGCGTCGCTTCGTTGCCATCGAGGATGGGCATCTGCACATCCATGAGCACGACATCGAGCTGCTCGTGATGGGCGCGCACATGCTCCAGGGCCGCCCCGCCGTCAGTGCAGGTCGTGACGGTTGCACCCTGCTTTTCCAAAATGCCTCGCGCGACCTCCAGATTGATGTCGCTGTCATCGACCACCAGCACGCGCACGCCGGCAAGCCATTGTGCATGCAACAGATCGAAATTGATCGATTGGAATGTCCGCTCATGACCGTCATGCCGCCTCGAGACTGCGGAATTGACCGCATTGAACAACGTTGAACTCGCTAACGGCCGCAGCAGCAGAACATCTGTGGTCCGCATGAGCGGTTCGTGCGGCGCAACGTCGGCGACGACAATAACCGGCGGTAACTCGCCCTGTGTGCATTCCTTCTCGAGGCGTGCAATCAGCTGACGTGCCTGTGCATCGAGCAGTTGCAGATTGAGGATGAGCACATCCGGCCATGCGTTCGGCTGGGTGTTGGTCATGACTTCGAGCAGTTGTTCGCCGGTTTCGGCCAGTTGCGGACTCCAGCCAAGCGCACGCACCATGGCGCCGGGGCCGGCCAGCGCATCACCGTTGTAGTCAGCGATGAGAATTCGCAAGCCACGCGCTCCATCGGCGCTGCGCGGGGCATCGATGCTGTGCGCGATTCGAAGGGGTATCTCGATCCAGAAAGTGCTGCCCACTGCTACGGTGCTGGTGACACCAATTTCACCGCCCATCAATTCAACAAATCGGCGTGCGATAGACAGACCCAGCCCGGTACCGCCAAAGCGACGGGTCGTGGACGCATCGGCTTGAGTGAATGGCGTGAACAGACGCTCGAGCACCGCAGGCTCGATGCCAATGCCGGTATCCTGCACCGTGCAGCGCAGGCGGATCCGATCGGAACTTTGCTCCGTGCAGAACGCCTTCAGCTCCACGTGCCCGGCTGCGGTGAACTTGATCGAATTGCCCAGCAGGTTGGTGAGAATCTGGCGCAGGCGCGACGCATCGCCGTTGACCATGCGCGGCAAGGCGGCCGCAGACTGAACGATCAACTCGATCCCCTTTGCCACCGCCTGCGGGGCCAGCATCTGGCTGAGGTCCCGCACGAGCTCCTGCAAATCGAAGGGTTCGTCCTCGAGCGACATCTCGCCCGCCTCGATCTTTGACAGATCCAGCACATTGTTGATGACGCCCAGCAGGGCCCGGCCCCCAAACTGGATCTTGGTCAGAAGCTGGCGTTGCTCTTCACTCAGCGTGGTGTGTTCGAGCAGATACCCCAGT
The DNA here is from genome assembly GCA_955652795.1 of uncultured Steroidobacteraceae bacterium. Classification (GTDB taxonomy): domain Bacteria; phylum Pseudomonadota; class Gammaproteobacteria; order Steroidobacterales; family Steroidobacteraceae; genus 13-2-20CM-66-19. The sequence continues at coordinate 2,298 of CATPBQ010000064.1, forward strand.
CCGATGACGGCGTTCAAAGGGGTGCGGATTTCGTGGCTCATGTTAGCCAGGAACTCGCTCTTCGCCCGGTTCGCCTGCTCAGCTCTTTGAGTCGCCTCACGCAGCGATCGCTCGTATTGCTTACGCTCAGTGATTTCACGCACGGCAGCGAACACGCCCTGCAGTCTCCTGTCGCGATCGTAGAGGGTGGCCGCGTTGTAGGACACGACGGTCTCCTTGCCGTCCCGGTCGCGTGCCGTCAGCTCGTAGTCGACAACCTTTCTTTTGCTCAGTGCCAGTCTGATGCCCGCTTCGGCACGCTCGGGGTCGGTGAAGAACGTTTTGAACGGCGCGCCGATCAACTCGTCGCGGGTACAGCCGGTAAGCGCCTCCATTTGTTTGTTGACGTCCGTGATGATGCCCGGCGCATCGGTGGTCATCAATGCGTCGATGTTCGATTCGAACAGAGACCGGGTGTAGAAC
>CATPBQ010000065.1 GCA_955652795.1 uncultured Steroidobacteraceae bacterium
CATGATCACGCTGGCGCAGCTGCTGACGCTGTCGGGGATCCTGTTCTCCCTCGCCATTGCCGGGGTTTTCCTGAACCGCAAGAACGTCATCCTGCTGCTCATGTGCGTGGAACTGCTGCTGCTGGCCGCGAACTTCAACTTCATCGCGTTCTCGCGCTATCTCTCGGACATCAACGGGCAGGTGTTCGTGTTCTTCATCCTCACCGTGGCCGCGGCCGAGTCGGCGATCGGACTCGCCATCCTGGTGGTGCTGTTCAGGGAACGGCGCAGCATCAACGTCGAAGACCTGAACACGCTGAAAGGCTGACCGCGAGCATGAACCCCACCGCGCTGATCGCCGTGCCGCTGCTGCCGCTTCTGGCCGCCGTCATCGCGGGCTTGGGCGGGCGGCTCATCGGGCGCGCCGGCGCGCATACCGTCACCTGCGCGGCGGTGGGGATTTCCTGCGCTGTGTCGCTCATGGTGCTGAAGCAGATCTACTGGGACGGCGTGCCGGCGTACGAGGCGCCGGTGTACAGCTGGCTGGTGAGCGACGGTATGCACATGGAGGTCGGCTTCCTCATCGACCGGCTCACCGCGCTGATGATGGCGGTGGTGACGTTCGTGTCGCTGTGCGTGCACGTCTACACCATCGGCTACATGAGCGATGACCCCGGCTACACGCGCTTTTTCAGCTACATCTCGCTGTTCACTTTCTCCATGCTCATGCTCGTCATGGCGAACAACTTCATGCAGCTGTTCTTCGGCTGGGAAGCCGTGGGCCTGGTGTCGTATCTGCTGATCGGCTTCTGGTACACGCGCCCGAGCGCGATCTTCGCCAACCTCAAGGCCTTCATCGTCAATCGCATCGGCGACTTCGGCTTCGTGCTGGGCATTGCCGGCATCGCCTACTTCACCCACTCGCTCGCCTATCGTGACGCGTTCGCCGCGGCCCCGCAGATCGCGCACGCGCTGGTGCCGCTGAGCTCCACCGCTGGCGTGGGAGCGCTGACGCTCATCTGCATCTGCCTGTTCATCGGCGCCATGGGCAAGTCGGCGCAGGTGCCGCTGCACGTATGGCTGCCCGACTCGATGGAGGGTCCGACACCCATCTCGGCGCTCATTCACGCCGCAACCATGGTGACGGCCGGGATCTTCATGGTGGCGCGCATGTCACCGCTGTTCGAATACTCCGATGCGGCGCTGTCGTTCGTGCTGGTGATCGGCGCCACCACCGCGTTCTTCATGGGCCTGCTCGGGGTGGTCAACAACGACATCAAGCGGGTGATCGCCTACTCGACGCTCTCGCAGCTCGGATACATGACCGTGGCGCTGGGCGTTTCCGCTTATAGCGCGGCAATCTTTCACCTGATGACCCACGCGTTCTTCAAGGCGCTGCTGTTCCTCGCCGCCGGCTCGGTCATCATCGCCCTGCACCACGAGCAGGACATGCGCCGGATGGGCGGGCTTGCCAAGTACATGCCGGTCACGGCCGTGACCTGCTGGATCGGCGCGCTGGCGCTCATCGGCACGCCGTTTTTCTCCGGCTTCTACTCCAAGGACGCGATCATCGAGGCGGTCGGCGAGTCGCACCGCTGGGGCGCGACCTACGCCTACTGGTGCGTGCTGTGCGGCGTGTTCGTGACCGCGCTGTACACCTTCCGCATGCTGTTCCTGACGTTTCACGGGCCGGAGCGTTTCCGCGCGGCGGCCGGCGCTCACGCGGCGCACGACGACGATCACGGCCACGGTGGCACCCCGCACGAGAGTCCGGCGGTGGTGACGCTGCCGCTCATCGCACTCGCCATCCCGTCCGTCCTCATCGGCGCATTCACCGTGGGCCCGGTGCTGTTCGGGGATTACTTCGGGCGTTCGATTTTCGTGCTGGCGGGGAACAACGTCGTCGGCACGCTCGGTGCCGACTTCGGCGGCCCGGTGCAATTCGCGCTGCATGGCCTCGCGGCGCCGCCTTTCTGGTTCGCGCTCACCGGGGCGGTGACGGCCTGGGCCTGCTTCCTGTGGCGGCCGACGTGGGCGGACGCCGCGGTACGCACCTTCGGCTGGCTGTACCGCGTGCTCACGCACAAGTACTACTTCGACTGGTTCAATGAGCAGGTCCTCGCCGTGCTCACGCGGCTCATCGGGGTGGGCCTGTGGAAGGGGGGCGATGAGGCGCTGATCGACGGCGCGATGGTCAACGGCAGCGCGGCAACCGTGGGTTGGGTCGGGGGCCTGCTGCGGCGCGTGCAGAGCGGTTACCTCTACTCGTACGCGTTCTGGATGATGATCGGCCTGGCGGTGCTGCTCGCCTGGTTCCTGGCGCAGGCCCGCTACTGAAGCGCTGCCCGACGCGATGCACGCTCTGCTGTCCATCCTCATCTGGTTGCCCATCGCCGCGGGCGTGCTGATCGTGCTGCTCGGCGATCGCAACATCGTGGCCGGGCGCTGGCTGGCGCTGCTCGCCTCCGTGGCGACGCTGGCGCTGTCGGTGACGCTGTGGAGCTCGTTCGACACCGGCACCGCGGCGCTGCAGTTCCCCGAAAAGCAGCCGTGGATTCCGCGCTTTGACGCCTGGTACGCGCTCGGCGTGGACGGCATCTCGCTGCCGCTGATTGTGCTCACCGCGTTCATGACGGTACCGGTGGTGATCGCCGGCTGGAGGGTGATCGAGACGCGCCCGGCGCAGTACTACGCCGCCTTCCTCATCATGGAAGGCCTGATGATCGGGGTGTTTTCCGCCACCGACGCGCTGCTGTTCTACTTTTTCTGGGAGGCGATGCTGATTCCGATGTTCCTCATCATCGGTATCTGGGGCGGGCCGCGCCGCGTGTACGCGACCATCAAGTTCTTCCTGTACACGTTCCTGGGCTCGGTGTTCATGCTGACGGCGCTGATCTACATGTACGTGAAGGGTGGCAGCTACGCCATCGCGAGCCTCCAGGCCCTGCCACTCACGCTCATCGAGCAGCGCTGGATCTTCCTCGCGCTGCTGCTCGCCTTCGCGGTGAAGGTGCCGATGTTCCCGGTGCACACCTGGCTGCCGGATGCGCACGTCGAGGCGCCCACCGGTGGATCAGTGATCCTGGCGGCCATCATGCTGAAGATGGGTGGCTACGGCTTTCTGCGCTTCAGCCTGCCCGTCGCGCCGGACGCGAGCCGCGAGCTCGACCTGCTGGTGATCGCGCTGTCCTTGATCGCGGTCATCTACATCGGCTTCGTCGCGCTGGTGCAGCAGGACATGAAGAAGCTCATCGCGTACTCCTCGATTGCGCACATGGGTTTCGTGACGCTCGGAGCCTTCGTCATCTATGAGATCGTGCGCAACACCGGCAGCGTGCAGGGCGCCGGCATGGGGCTCGATGGGGCGATGGTGCAGATGGTCTCGCATGGCCTGATTTCCGGGGCGCTGTTTCTGTGCGTGGGCGTACTGTACGACCGCGTGCACAGCCGCCAGATCGCCGACTACGGCGGCGTGGTCAACACCATGCCGGTGTTCGCGGCGTTCATGGTGCTGTTTGCGCTGGCCAACACCGGGCTGCCCGGAACCTCCGGGTTCGTCGGCGAGTTCCTGGTGATCATCGCCAGCTTCAGAGCGAGCTTCTGGTACTCGCTGCTGGCGGCGGTGACGCTGGTACTGGGCGCCGCCTACACGCTGTGGCTGGTGAAGCGCGTGATATTCGGGCCGGTCGCGAGCCCGCGCGTTGCGGCGCTCGAGGACCTGAACGGCCGCGAATACATCGTGCTGACGGCGCTTGCGCTGGCGGTGCTGCTGATCGGAGTGTGGCCCGCGCCGCTGCTGAAGGTCATGCAGCCCTCCATCCAGCATCTGGTCAGCCAGGCGATCGCCACCAAGCTGTCATGAACGGGTCCAGCCTTGCTGCGGCGGTGCCGGAGATCAGCCTGGCGGCGTGGATCTGCGTCATCCTGCTGGTGGACGTGTTTGCCGGCGAGCGGCGCCGCGGGCTCACCCCCACGCTGACGCTGCTGGCGCTCGCGGTGGGCGCCGGCCTCACGGTGCAGTACGCACACGTCACGCAGCGCACCGTGCTGTTCGAGGGCATGTACGTTGCCGATGAGCTTGGTTTCGCGCTCAAGCTCGCCGCCTTCCTGCTCGTCGCGGTGGCGCTGCTGTATTCGCGCACCTATCTCGAGAACCGCAGCATTCTGCGCGGGGAGTACTACGTGCTGGCGCTCACCGCGCTGCTGGGCATCTTCGTGCTGGTGTCCGCCAACAGCCTGCTGACCGTTTACCTCGGGGTGGAGCTGCTGGCCTTGTCGGTGTATGCCATGGTGGCGTTCG
>CATPBQ010000066.1 GCA_955652795.1 uncultured Steroidobacteraceae bacterium
CAACCGGTACAGCAACGGGCGGCTCGGCACCGCGTCACCGCCGAGCGCCGGCACCTGCAGCTCGAGGAGGTAGGCGCCGTCGGCCAGCTCGTCCGGCATGAAGGCCAGTTCGGTAATGGTGGCGCCGGGCCGCGCCGCGGCGCCGAGCTGCACCGAGCCTGGCGGCAGCCCGAAAAAAATGCGGTGCGCCGTGAGCCGGCCTTCGTCATGCGCGCGATCGATCGAGGGCACATCGACGATGAGGTGCAGGATGCCGCGGCTGACGAGCAGCTGCGCCGCCTCCCGCGACAGGTAGGGGGGCGGTTCCGCGCCGTAGTCGCGCGCGCGCTTGTCCGCGGCGTTAGGCAGGGTGCGGATGAGCAGCGCCTGCGCTTCGAACGGAGCGTTCACCGGCCAGCCGCGCTCCAGCGCACGCCGCGTGATGAGCCGGTCGTTCGCCTGCGGGGCCGGCTCGCTGCTCTCTGCCGCCGCGCCCGCGGCTTCCGCGGTGACCGACAGCAACAGCGCCGGCAAAAATCCCGCCGGAACCACGCGCCAGGCATCCACAGGCTCGCGCGTGAGGTGCCCGACGCATTCGGTGTGCGTGCCGTTGCAGTGCGGGATGAGCGTGATGAGCTCGCAGTTGCAGCTCGCGCCGCGCTCCACCGAGCCCTTGAACCCCGCAGTCTCGAACGGCTGCGAGCTGGCGCGCGGCGCACCGAAATGACGCGGCTGCGGACCCGCGAAATCCAGCGCCACGGCGAGAATCACCGGGCGCGACACATCGATGCTGAGCTCGCGGCCACCGACCGCGATGCGCGCATTCACCTACGAGCGCTCCATGCGCTTGCCGCAGCGTCCGCAGGTGCGCTTGGCGGTGCTCGCGAAGAAGCGCTCGAATACCGGCGGAAACTGCGTTTCGATATCGGTGAGCGGGAAGAACTCCTCGTACAGGCGCTGACCGCAGTACTCGCAGTACCACTGGAAGCCATCGAGCTCGCGCGTGCGCCGTGCGCGCTCGATCACCAGGCCCACGGTGTTGGCGGGCCGTTGCGGCGAATGCGGCATGTTGGGCGGAATGAGCAGGACTTCGCCGGCGCGGATCGGCACATCGACCGCGCGGCCCTCCTGCATGGTCCTGAGCACCATGTCGCCTTCGAGCTGGTAGAAGAATTCCTGCCCCGGGTCGACGTGGTAGTCCTTGCGGGCGTTCGGGCCGCCCACCACCATGATGATGAAATCGCCATCGCGGAACACCCGCTTGTTGCCCACCGGCGGCTTCAATTGCGCGCGGTTGGCATCGATCCATTGCCGGAGATTGAACGCCTGCAGGGATTCCATGTGTCCTCCGTGCCTTTCGCGGTATGTTACGCGCAGCAAGGCTGAAGCGAGGAGAGCGCGATGCGGTCAGGGCCCGGAGGAGCGAGCGCGGGGCGCGCAGCCGCTGCAGTGCTGGTGCTGTTGGCGGCCGGCTGCGGCCACCTGCCCGCCAGGCACTGGCCCTGGCATCAGCGGCCGGTGCCCGCCGCCGCCCCGGTGCACGAGCTCGACATCAGCGCCGCCGCGGGCGTCGCGAGCTCCTTCCCGCAGTACTGGAAGCGCAACACCCTGGTGGTGGACCTGACGGCCGCCAGCGGTTCCGGCAGCATCACCCTGAAGCCGGCCGACGGAGCGGCCTGGCCGGTACGGCTCGCCTTCAGGGTCAGCCCGGGGGCGATCGGGGTCCTGGAGGTACGCGCGGATCAGCGTCTCAACCTGCCCATCACGCCGGCGGCCGGCAAGCCGATCGACCTGGAGCTCACGCCGCGCATGTACACCTCCAGGACCCCGCAGATGAGCGTCACCTGGGGACCGATCAGCTCGCCCGCCCCTTGAAATCGCCGATGACCTGATGGCCGGCGCACGGCACGCAAACCGGCGCCCGATCGCAATCCAGGTCCACGGCGCTGAGCGCACCGCCCCACACACAGCCGGTATCGAGGCCGATGACGCCGTGGTCGCGCACCAGGCCGAGCGCGGACCAGTGGCCGAAGATGACGCGCGCGTCGCGGCTCTCGCGCTGCGCGTGCGTGAACCAGGGACGCAGCGGGGAGGGCGGCGGAGGCGCTTCACCCTTCATGGTGAAATCCACCCGCCCGTCCGCGGTGCACACGCGCAGGCGTGTCAGCACGTTGATGGCGAAGCGCAGCCTCTCCATGCCGGCAAGCAGCGGGTGCCAGCGGTCCGGCTCGTTGCCATACATGTGATCAAACAGCGCGCGCGGGTCGCGGCGCAGCGCACTGCTGACTTCCAGCGCCAGACTCAGGGTCAGGGCGACCGTCCATTGCGGCACGAGCCCCGCGTGCACCAGGAGATCCTTGCCCTCGGCGTGCGCCAGCGGGCGCGTGACGAGCCACTCCAGCAGCGCGTCCCGATCCGGCGCCGCCAGCACCTCGTCCAGGGTGTCGGACTTGCGGCGGCGGTGGGCGCCGTGCGCGAGCGCCAGCAGATGCAGATCGTGGTTTCCCAGCACCACGACGGCGTTGTCGCCGAGTGCGCGCACCCGCCGCAGCGTCGCCAGCGAGTGCGGGCCGCGGTTGACCAGATCCCCGACGAACCACAACCGGTCGCGATCCGGGGAGAACTTCAGCCGCTTCAGAAGAGCGCCCAGCTCCTCGTCACAGCCTTGTAGGTCGCCGATCGCATAGCGGGTCACTGCAGAATTCCGGGCATCGCGAGCCGGAACGGCTGGATGGGCGCATCGAAGTGCGCACCGTTGTCGGCGAGCATCTGGTAGCTGCCCTGCATGGAGCCGACCGGGGTTTCCAGCACTGCGCCACTGGAGTAACGGAAACCCTGGCCGGGCTTCAGGTACGGTTGCTCGCCCACCACGCCATCGCCGCGCACCTCCTCCACCTTGCCGTTGGCATCCGTGATGACCCAATGGCGGGTCAGCAGTCGCGCCGGCACCTGGCCCTCGTTGCGGATGGTGATGGTGTAGGAAAAGACGTAACGGCTCTCGCGCGGGTCGGACTGCTCGTCCAGGTAGCTGGTCTCGACGTCGACCCGGATCTTGTGCTCGAGGGAGCTCATGGGCGTGATTCTACCGGAGTGGCCGGCCCACTAGCTGCGGCCGGCGCGCATCGCGAGCACGTCGCAGGGCGCGGCGTGCAGCACGGTGTCCTCGGTGAGATTTACCAGAATCGAGAGCCCGTGACGCTCGCGACTGCCCAGAATGATGAGATCGACACGGCGCTCGCGCGCGACGCGCACGATCTCGGATTTGACATTGCCGCTTTCGACCCGGCAGGAAGCGCCGCTCAAGCCGAGTTCGGCCGCGAGTGCCGCCAGGCGCTGCCGGGCGCGCTCGAGCAGCTCCTCTTCGATCTGTACCGCGGGCATGAGGGTCTCGCCCATGGGCTCGACCGGCACGAATTCCACGACGTGCAGCAGCTCGACTTCGGCGCCGAGCGCCGCGGCGAGGGCCTGCGCCTTGCTCCCGATCGCGACACTGCCTTCCGTCAGGTCAACGACCAGCAGGATGCGACGGTAAACTGTCATGACGAGTCCCCCATGCACCGCTTGGCCGGAAGACTAACGTCACTGACGCGCGCGGTCGAGGGCCTGTGCCAGGGTGTTGAATGCTTGCGGCGAGAGCGTCTCCGGGCGGGCGCCGGGATCGACCGCGCAGGCGGTGATCTGCTCGCGGGTGAGCAGCCGGCTCAGGGC
>CATPBQ010000067.1 GCA_955652795.1 uncultured Steroidobacteraceae bacterium
GAGCAGCGACTACCTGGGCCAGGTCATCTCCGGTTTCGCGGGCGGCAACCCGGGTCTGGCGCTGCCGCGCGTGACCGCGCCGGAGGCCGCGAAGCACCTGAAGGCGCTCGATGCCATCTACACAGACTTGAGCGCCACCGTGCGCCGCGCCGTGGCCGCCGCGCCCGCTCTGCCGGCAGCGCAGACCGCGGCGCGCGCCATCGCCATGGACGCACGCGATATTGCGGGCGCTGCGCCGTCCGCCATCCCCGCCGGCGCCGGCATGCTCGTGTGGGCGCCGCTGGTGCTGCTGGCCGCGGACTCGGTGGCCGAGGAGATCTGCTTGGATTGCGCGCCGCTCGCCCTGGCGAGGTGCTGCGAGAGCGCCTGCGTCTGGCGCGTCGCCGCATCCAGCTGGATCGCCGAGCCGTTGATGGTGGTGACCAGGCCGCGTAGCGCGTCCACCGCGTAGTTGATGGAATCCGCGATGGCGCCGGTGATGTCTTCGGTGACCGTGGCCTGCACGGTGAGATCGCCGTCGGCGAGGCTCGAGAGCTCATCGAGCAGCCGCAGGATCGCCTGCTGGTTGCGGTCGCTCTCGCGGCGCTGGGCATCCGCCGAGACGCGCTGGCGCTCGACCGTGCGACGCATGCGCAGCGCCGCGAGCAGCGCCGCGAGCAACAGCCCCAGTCCCGCGGCCAGCAGCACCAGCGGCGCCCACACGAGCATGCCGGCGCCGGCGGCGGTGACGGGCAACGCGGCGCCCGCCATATCGCGTGCATCCATGGCGATGGCACGCGCCGCGCTCTGCGCGGCCGGCAGAGCCGGCGCGGCGGCCACGGCGCGGCGCACGGTGGCGCTCAAGTCCGTGTAGATGGCATCGAGCGCCTGCACGTGCTTCACGGCCTCCGGCGCCGTCACGCGCGGCAGCGCCAGACTCGGGTTGCCGCCCGCGAAGCCGGAGATGACCTGGCCCAGGTAGTCGCTGCTCTCGGCGATGCGCTGCGCCGCCTGCGCGGGATCGGTCGCGCCCTGGGTCAGCGCCGTCACATCCAGCTGCAGCCGTTGGGCGCGCGCCTCGAAGCGCTCCAGGGCTCCGGTGATCGCGGGGGCGACCGGCGCGGGCAGGTTCGCGCCGAGGGCGCCGGATTCGGTGAGCAGCCGCGGCACGAGCTGCGCGGTCTCGCGCGCCGCATTGCCCGCGTCCGACAAGGCACCGCGCGCGCGCAGCACCGCCGCGGCGTTGTTCATCAGACGCATGAAGCGCGCATCGCTGGTGAAGGGCGCGGCGGGATCGCGCGCGGCCGCATCCTCGAGTTGCTTCTGGCGCTGCTGGAAACGCGTGAGCGCCGCCGCATCGCCGGCCACCGCGGCGCTGGCGTCGAGGGCGAGGTTGTAGAGCGCATCGACCGGCAGTGCGTGAGGGCTTACCGCGGGGCGCGCCTGCACCAGGTAATAGGACGTGCCGCTGCCGATCAGCAGCAGTGCCGCGACCCCCAGCAGCAGCGCCAGGGCGGTCGGCGGGCGCACCGGGGTAACCGGCGCGCTCATGCCGCCGCCTCCGTGAACGCGGCGCTCTCCAGCACCGAACGCAGGCTCAGCACCGGCCATTGTTCGTGGGCACGGCGAAACGCGCCGGCGAGATAACGCTCGCAGCGCGCCACCGTGGGGGGGGCGTCCCCGGAGAATTCACTTTCCGCGAAGCGACGGAAACCCAGCACTTCATCGACCAGCAGGCCGGCGGGAATCTCGCGGTGATTCACCACCACCACGCGGGTGTTGCGCGTGACCGGCGTGATGCCGCTGCCGAGGAACTGGCGCAGATCGATGATCGGCAGCAGCTGGCCGCGTACGTTGGCGAGACCCTTGATCCAGGCCTTCGCTCCGGGCACCCGCGTGGTGCTCGCCGGCACGCCCAGCACCTCGCGCGTCTCCTCGCGCGCCACCAGGTACAGATCCCCGGCCATGCGCAGCGCTACCCCGACCCATTCGCGGCCGGCGGTGGTTTCCTGATTCAGCTGTGCGGAGCCCGCGCGGCCGCGCCGCTCGAGCTCCGCGAGCAGCTCGAACGGCCGGTCCCGCAGGGACTTGAGCTCAACCTCAGGTAGCGCGGAGGGCTCGGTCATGGGTTGGAGCTGGCCTCCGTCACGCAGCCAGGGTCGCCTGCGCCTTGGCGACCAGCTGATCGGGGGATACGGGCTTGATCATGTAGTCGACCGCTCCCTGGCGCAGTCCCCAGATGCGATCGGTCTCCTGACCCTTGGATGTGACCATGATGATCGGAATCGTGCGCGTGCGCGGATCGTTCGCCAGTGCGCGCGTGGCCTGATAACCGTTCATGCCGGGCATGACAATGTCCATGAAAATCAGATCGGGACTCATCTCGCGCGCCAGGCGCACGCCCTCGGCGCCGTCGGCGGCGGCCGCGGTGCGAAAGCCATGCTTCTCGAGCGCCTTCTGCATGACGTGCACTTCGGTGGGGGAGTCGTCAACTATCAGGATCAGGGCCATTGCGATCATCTCCCGATATGCGTCTCGATCGCAGACAGCAGCTCGTCCTTGGTAAAGGGCTTGGTGAGGTAATGCTCCGAGCCGACGATGCGACCGCGCGCGCGATCGAACAGACCGTCCTTGGAAGACAACATGATCACGGGTATGGAGCGGAACACCTTGTTGTGTTTGATGAGCGAGCAGGTCTGGTA
>CATPBQ010000068.1 GCA_955652795.1 uncultured Steroidobacteraceae bacterium
GGGCCGCACCTGCACTTCGAGGTGCTGCGTAACGGCCGACAGGTCGATCCCCTGTCATTCGTCGGTCGCTGATCCCCGCCCCGCCACGGGGCCTGCTCTACCGCCCACCCTTGAATTCCGCGCGCCCACGAACCAATTGGGCGCAGCTAGCGTCTATTGCGTACAATACGCCGCTTTCGAACCCCGGCATGCACGGTAAGTGCTTGTCGGCAAAGCTGTTTTTCGCTCAACGAGTCACGCCTTGCGTCAACTTCTCACCCGCGTTTTCGGCAGCCGCAATGAGCGCATCGTGCGTGGCTATGCACGCGCGGTGCGCGCCGCGAACCAGCTCGAGCCGCAGATCATGGAGCTCAGTGATGAGGCGTTGCGCGCCAGAACCGAGGAGTTCCGCAAGCGCCTGAAGGAGGGCGCGACCCTGGATGAGCTCCTGCCCGAGGCGTTCGCCGTGGTGCGCGAGGCGGCCCGCCGCACCCTGAAAATGCGCCACTTCGATGTGCAGCTGATCGGCGGAATCACGCTGCACAAGGGGATGATTTCCGAGATGCGCACCGGCGAGGGCAAGACGCTGGTGGCCACGCTCCCGGCCTATCTCAACGCGCTCAGCGGCGAGGGCGTGCACATCGTCACGGTGAACGAGTACCTCGCGCAGCGCGACGCGGACTGGATGGGTCCGGTGTATCGTTTCCTCGGGCTGTCGGTGGGAGTGATCAAGAACGCCCAGAGCCCGCAGGAAAAACGCGCCGCGTACGCCTGCGACATCACCTACGGCACCAACAACGAATTCGGCTTCGACTACCTGCGCGACAACCTGGCGTTTCGCCTGGAAGACCGGGTGCAGCGTTCCTTGAGCTTCGCGGTAGTAGACGAAGTCGATTCGATTCTCATCGACGAGGCGCGCACGCCGCTCATCATCTCCGGGCCCGCCGAGGAGAGCACCGAGCTGTATCTGCGCATCAACGAGCTGGTGCCGCGGCTCACGCGCCAGAAGGAGGAAGACGGCCCGGGGGACTTCTCACTGGAGGAGAAGACCAAGCAGGTGCACATCACGGAAGCCGGTCACGAGCACGTCGAGCAGCTGATGCTGCAAGCCGGCCTCCTGAAGGAGGGCGAGAGCCTGTACGACCCCGCCAACATCCGCCTGATGCATCATCTGAATGCTGCGCTGCGCGCCCACGCGCTCTATAAGCGCGATGTCGAATACATCGTGCGCGGCGGCGAAGTCATCATCGTCGATGAATTCACCGGACGCACCATGCCCGGCCGGCGCTGGTCCGACGGCCTGCATCAGGCGGTGGAGGCGAAAGAGGGCGTGCGGGTGCGCGAGGAGAACCAGACGGTCGCCTCGATCACCTTCCAGAACTACTTCCGGCTCTACAAGAAGCTCTCCGGCATGACCGGCACCGCGGACACCGAGGCGCCGGAATTCATGCAGATCTACGGCCTCGAGGTGGTGGTGATTCCGACCCACCGGCCGATGGTGCGCAAGGACAACCCGGATTTCGTGTACCTGACGCAGAGCGACAAGTTCAAGGCGATCATCGAGGACATCCGCGAGTGCGCGGCGCGCGAGCAGCCGGTGCTGGTGGGCACGACCTCGATCGAGACCTCCGAATTTCTCTCCGGGCTCCTGCAAAAGGAAAGCGTCGAGCACCAGGTGCTGAACGCCAAGCAGCACGAGCGCGAGGCGCACATCGTTGCGCAGGCGGGCCGCCCCGGCACGGTGACCATCGCCACCAACATGGCCGGTCGCGGCACCGACATCGTGCTCGGCGGCAATCTCGAGGCGGAGCTCGCCGCCGCCGGGGAGATTGACGATGTCACCCGCGAGAGCGTGCGCGCGGAGTGGCAGACACGGCACGACCGGGTGCTCACCGCCGGCGGCTTGCACATCGTCGGCACCGAGCGCCACGAATCCCGCCGCATCGACAATCAGCTGCGCGGCCGCTCGGGCCGCCAGGGCGACCCGGGTTCGAGCCGCTTTTATCTGTCGATGGAGGACAACCTGATGCGCATCTTCGGCGATCCGCTGCGCACCCAGCGGCTGCTGAAGATGGCCGGCATGAAGGAAGGCGAGGTGATCGAAAGCGGCATGCTCACCCGCCAGATCGAGAAGGCGCAGCGCAAGGTCGAGGCGCACAATTTCGATATCCGCAAAAACCTGCTGCTGTTCGACGATGTCGCCAACGATCAGCGCAAAGTCGTGTACCAGCAACGCACCGAGATCATGGGCACCGAGGATCTCTCGGGAGCCATTCGCGGCCTCATGGAGGACTCGGTGGGGTCGCTCCTTGATCAGCACATGCCCAAGCACGCCGCGCCGTCCGACTGGGACCTGCAGGCTCTGGCGGATGCCGTACTGCGCGACTTCAACGTGCGCGTGGATCCGAAGAGCTGGCTCACCAAGGAGCCGGAGCTGGAGGAGCAGGTGCTGCGCGAACGCGTGGTGCGTGCCGTGAACGAAGCCTACGACGCGAAGGTCGCCCGCATCGGCGCGCCGATCATGCGCCACGTCGAGAAGGACGTGATGCTGCGCATGCTCGATCAGCACTGGCGCGAGCACCTGGCCGCCATGGACTACCTGCGGCAGGGCATTCACCTGCGTGGCTACGCGCAGAAGGACTACCGCTTCGAGTTCAAGCGCGAAGCCTTCGAGCTGTTCTCGGCCATGCTCGACCGGATCAAGTTCGAGACCTCCTCGATGATGGCGAAGATCGAAGTGCGCACCCAGGAGGAAATCGAGCGCGAGGAGGAGGAGCGCCGCCAGCGCCTCATGCGCGCGCTGCAGGCGCAGCACGCCGAGGCCGCCTCACTCCTTGCGGCCGCCGAGGAACAGCAGACCGCGGTCGCCGCCGGCGTGCGGGCATCCACTGCGGGCACATCCCAGCCGCGGGCCGGCGTGCGCGCGGCACCGCCGCCGCCGCCGGCAGCCGAGACTGCCGGCACTTTCGTGCGTGGCGAGCGCAAGGTGGGACGCAACGAGCCGTGTCCGTGCGGTTCGGGCAAGAAGTACAAGCACTGTCACGGTGCGCTCTCGAGCGTTGAATAACCGCAGCGCCGCCAGGCCTGCCATCCTGGTGGTAGCGGCGGCGCTGTACGATCGCACCGGGCAGGTGCTCATCGCGCAGCGTCCCGCGGGCAAGCCCCTGGCGGGCCGCTGGGAATTTCCGGGCGGCAAGGTGGCCGCCGGCGAGGGCGAGCACGCCGCGCTGGCACGCGAGTTGCGCGAGGAACTCGGCATTGAGGTGACGGCCAGCCGGCCGTTCATGCGCCTGACTCACGCCTACGCCGATCGCGACGTCGAGCTGTCGCTGTGGGTCATCGAGGGCTTCACCGGCACGCCGCGCTCACTCGATCGCCAGCAGCTGAAGTGGGTCGCGCCGGCGCGTCTGGCGGAGGAAGACCTGCTGGAAGCCGACCGGCCGTTCATCGAAGCGTTGCGGGATTTGCCGGCCCCCGGCTGAAGGCGCTGCGCAGCGGGCGTGTACAATGCCGCTCGCCACAACGCAGGCGGGAATCCATGGCAGCACAGAACGATCTTCCTGAAGTTCAGCTCGATCTCAAGGCGCTGTATCGTGAGGACGTGTTCACCGATCGCCGCGCCGGCAGCATCCGCCGCCTGACGCCGGTCACTGCCGATGGTTCGGTGGATCCGGCGCGACCGGTCCTGTTCTCGGGCCAGACGCAACTTTTGACGCCGGCGGGTGTGCTGCCGCTCGGGTTCGAGATCGACGCCGCGACCCTGGAGGAGGCGTTGAAGAAATTTCCCGACGGCGTCAGGGTCGCACTCGAGCAGGCGATCGATGAGGCGCGCGAGCTGCGCCGCGAAGCGGCCTCGCGCATCGTCGTGCCCGA
>CATPBQ010000069.1 GCA_955652795.1 uncultured Steroidobacteraceae bacterium
GTCTTCTGCCGGTTACCCTCCGCCTTGGCTGTCGTCGTTAGGAGACAGGGAGCGCATGTTAAACATGTCGCAGAAGCCGGTGCAAGCCCTTTGAGGGATAAAGATTTTTCGTGCCAGCCGAGCGCCCGCCGCTACCTCGCGAGGCGGCGCGCAGGCCTTGTTTTGCCGGGCTTTTCTGCCGCGCCGGTTGAATCAAGTCATAGTAAGATGATCTTTTTATACTTCTAATCAAAACGTTACTACATATATATCATGTGAATACTACTCAACGAGCGGGCTCGCGGACCTTTAGGACGCAGCGCGGCGCTCAGGCGGTGCCCCCGAGCAACGGCACGAAGGCCACGGCTCCGAGTGACTGGCGCTGCATGCCCTGCTCGCCGCGCGTGAACCGCACCAGTTCCTGCTCTCCTTCGGGACCGATGGGAACCAGGAGCCGCCCGCCGACGCGCAGCTGCTTGACGAGGGCCTCGGGCACCGTGAGCGGCGCGGCCGCCACCAGGATGCCATCGAAGGGTGCGTGCGCTTTCCAGCCGAGCGTGCCGTCGCCATAGCGAAAGCGCACGTTCCTGATCCCGAGTTCCTTCAGGCGCTCGCGCGCGCGCGCCAGCAGCGGTTCGATGCGCTCGATGGTGTACAGGCGCGCCACGAGCGGCGCGAGCACCGCCGTCTGGTAACCGCACCCCGTGCCCACCTCGAGGACGTTCTCGGCCGCGCCCCCCTGGAGCAGCGCTTCGGTCATGCGCGCCACGATGTAGGGCTGTGAGATGGTCTGGCCGTAACCGATCGGCAGCGCCGTGTCCTCGTAGGCGCGGCTGCCGAGCGCTTCATCGACGAAAATATGACGCGGCACATTGCGAATACGATCGAGCACGGCGAGATTCGCGATGCCCTGTTCGCGCAAACGCTGCACCAGCCGATCGCGGGTGCGCGCGGAAGTCATCCCGATGCCCGACAGGCGCAGATCAGTCATTGATGCCTTCCAGCCAGGTGTCGACTGCGGACAGTGCCGCGTGACGGGTGAGGTCGACCTGCAAGGGAGTCACCGAGACGTATCCCTGGGCAACGGTGTCGAAGTCGGTACCGGGACCCGCGTCCTGCTGCGCCCCGGCGGGACCGATCCAGTACACCGGACGCCCGCGCGGGTCCTGCGCGCGCATGACCGGCTCGGAACGGTGGCGATAGCCGAGCCGGCTGGCGCGGAACCCCCGCAGCTGTGCGAACGGCACGTCGGGCACGTTGACGTTGAGAATGAGCGCGGACTGCAGCGGTCTCTTCAGCAGCTGCGCCACCAGCCGGCGCGCGACCTCGGCGCCGGTATCGAAGTGGCCACCCCCGCCGGTGCCGGTGCACAGCGAAACCGCAATGGTCGGCAGGCCGAGGAAGCGGCCCTCGACCGCCGCCGCCACCGTGCCTGAGTACAGCACGTCGTCGCCCAGGTTCGCGCCGTCGTTCACCCCCGAGACCACCATGTCGTGTTCGAAGTCGAACAGGCCGGAGATCGCCAGGTGCACGCAGTCGGTGGGCGTGCCGGGAACGAAGTACACCCCCGGCTCGGACTCGAACACGCGCAGTGGCACGTCGAGAGTGAGTGAGTTGCTCGCGCCGCTCTTGTTGCGGTCAGGCGCGACCACCGTCACCTCGGCGAGCGTCGCGAGGGCCTCACGCAGGCGGCGGATGCCCTCGGCGCGAAAGCCGTCATCGTTGCTGACCAGGATCTTCACTGCAGAGAGGATCGAGCCGCCGAAAGTGCTCGTGACTATACTGGAACAAAGACGTGCGGCGGAGCTGGCGTGACTTCCCCAGGCGATGACAATCCGGACGAAGAAACCGACGAGGCGCGTCTGTTCCGGGAGGCAGTGCGCGGTGTCAGGCCGCTTGGGTCTCGTGCCCCGGCGCCACGTCCGCCGAAGGTGCGGCCGCGCGCGCGGTTCACGCGCGCCGACCGCGCCGCCGTGCTGCAGGAGAGCCTCGAGGGGGAAGGCGCCGACCCGGCGCTGGCAGGCGGTGAGGAGCTCATCTTTCATCGCCCGCAGGTGCAACTGGCGGTGCTGCGCAGGCTGCGCCGTGGTGAGTATCGCGTGCAGCGTGAGATCGACCTGCACGGCCTCTCGGTTGCGGAGGCGAAGCACGCCTTGCGGCAGTTTCTCATCGACGCGCTCGAGCATGAGGTGCGCTGCGTGCGCATCATCCACGGCAAAGGGCTGCGCTCCGGTCACCGCGGGCCGGTGCTCAAGGCCGCCGTCAATGCAGTCCTGCGTCGCACCGGTGCGGTGCTCGCCTATGTTTCCGCCCGGCCGGTGGACGGGGGAACCGGCGCGGTATACGTGCTGTTGTCCGCGGGGTGAGCTAGGGCCCGTCCGCGTCCGGGGGCTCCTCGATCAGTTCGCGCAACACCGCGGTCGCAAAGCCCCCGCGCACCAGGCGAAACTTAAGCACCACCGCCTGCGCTTCGGGCTCGCACGCAAGCTCGCGCACCGCGAGCCGCAGGCTGCGCCGCTCCTGGGCCATGCCGGCGGCCACGCACAGTGCACTGTGCTGCGGAAACCGGGCGGCGAGGCGCACCTCGAGCTCGAGCACCCGCGCGAGCGTTGCGGGCGCCCCCTCGCCCCACAAGGGCCCGGTGGGGTGAATCTCCAGCCGCTGGCAGCGGCCCCCGAGCGTGTGATCGGCGCCGTCCACCGGGAAGAAGCTGCCGCGACCGTCGAGGTTGGCGAGGTCGCCTGCCTCGAGATGCTCCCAGCTGCCATCGGCCACGCGTGCCGCAAGCACGGCATTGAACACGGCGCTGCGCGCAGCCGAAAGAACAAAACCCCGCTCCTGCGGCGCGAGGCGGCGCAGGTCCTCGCCGGCGCGAGAGAGATTCGCGCCATCGCGACCGAAGCGCTGCGGGCCGAAGTAATTCGGTACGCCGCGCCGGGCGATGTCCGCAAGGCGCAAGGCGAGGCCGTCGGCGAGCCGCGCGCCGTCACCCTGCGTGGCGCCGATGCGCACCACGAAGCGATTGCCGGCCAGCGCGCCGCGCGGGAGCTTGCGCGTGTGCGGATGCGCTTCGAGCACCTCGAAATCCGCATTGCGCACCGCGGACCAGCTGATGAGGGTGCGCGGTTGCGGCACCGAGAACCACTGGATGGCGATGGCGCGGCGATCCTTCAGTCCGGCGTAACCGACCTCGCCCGGCCGGCAACCCGCGATCCTCGCCAGCTCGCGCGCCACCCACTGAGTATTGGCGTTGCGCTTGCGCACCCGCAGCAGCAGGTGCTGACCGGAGCCGGCGGGCGCGAAGCCAAGATCCTCCTCGACCACGAAGTCCGCAGGCGTGGCGCGCA
>CATPBQ010000070.1 GCA_955652795.1 uncultured Steroidobacteraceae bacterium
AACTGCACGATGACCCCTTCGGGCCGCTCCTTGGCGAGGATCTCGAGCACGTCCTCGAGGGTGAGGGGCTCGAAGTACAGGCGGTCGGAGATGTCGTAGTCGGTCGAGACGGTCTCGGGGTTGCAGTTGACCATGATGGTCTCGAAGCCGTCCTCGCGCAGCTGCAGCGCGGCGTGCACACAGCAATAGTCGAATTCGATGCCCTGGCCGATGCGGTTCGGTCCGCCCCCCAGGATCATGATCTTGCGCCTGGGCGTGGGATTCGCCTCGCACTCCTCCTCGTAGGTCGAGTAGAGGTAGGCGGTGGAGGTGGCGAACTCCGCCGCGCAGGTGTCGACACGCTTGTACACGGGCACGATGCCGAGCTCGTGACGCTTGTCGCGGATCGCCTTCTCCGGCATGTCCAGCAGTCGCGCCAGGCGGCTGTCGGAGAAGCCCTTGCGCTTGAGCACCCGCAGGCGCTCGGCGCTGAGCGCCCCGAGACCCTGTTCGCGCACCTGGGCTTCCTGCCTCACCAGCTCCTCGATCTGCGCCAGGAACCACGGATCGATGTGGGTGAGCTCGGCCACCCGCGCCACCGGCCAGCCGGCGCGAAACGCGTCCGCCACGTACAGCACACGATCGGCCCCCGGCGCGCGCAGCTCGTGCGTGAGCCGGTCATGGCTCTCGTCGGTGAGCGGCATCGACAGCTGCGGGACCAGTCCGTCCAGGCCGGTCTCCAGCCCGCGCAGCGCCTTCTGCAGCGATTCCTGGAACGTGCGGCCGATGGCCATGACCTCGCCGACCGACTTCATCTGGGTCGTGAGCCGGTCATTGGCGGCCGGAAACTTCTCGAACGTGAAACGCGGCAATTTGGTGACGACGTAGTCGATCGAGGGCTCGAAGGACGCCGGCGTTGCGCCCGCCGTGATGTCGTTTTTCAGCTCATCGAGCGTGTAACCCACCGCGAGCTTGGCGGCGATCTTGGCGATCGGAAAGCCGGTCGCCTTGGAGGCGAGCGCCGAGGAACGCGACACGCGCGGATTCATCTCAATCACCAGCAGCCGCCCGTCGGCCGGATTCACCGCGAACTGCACGTTCGAGCCGCCGGTATCGACGCCGATCTTGCGCAGCACCGCCAGCGAGGCGTCGCGCATGCGCTGATATTCCTTGTCGGTGAGGGTCAGTGCGGGTGCGATGGTGATCGAGTCGCCGGTGTGCACTCCCATCGGATCGAGGTTCTCGATCGAGCAGATGACGATGCAGTTATCGCGGTGATCGCGCACCACTTCCATCTCGAATTCTTTCCAGCCGATCACCGACTCCTCGAGCAGCACCTCGCCGGTCGGGGAGGCGTCCAGCCCGCGCGCTACGATCTCCTCGAGCTCCTCGCGGTTGTAGGCGATGCCGCTGCCGCTTCCACCCAGGGTGAAGGACGGGCGTACCACCACCGGGTAGCCCATGTCCCCCGCGATTGCCAGTGCCTCATCGAGGCTGCGCGCGATCTGCGACTGCGGCGTCTCGAGCCCGATTTCGCGCATGGCGTTGCGGAACAGCTCACGGTCCTCCGCCATGTCGATCGCGGCGCGCGAAGCGGCGATCAGCTCGACCTGGTATTTCTCCAGCACGCCCTCGCGCACCAGATCCAGCGCGGTGTTGAGCGCCGTCTGCCCGCCCATGGTCGGCAGCAGCGCGTCGGGGCGCTCCTTCTCGATGATGCGCGCCAGCGTTCGGGCGTTGACCGGCTCGATGTAGATGGCATCCGCCATCTCCGGATCGGTCATGATGGTCGCGGGGTTGGAATTGACCAGAATGACGCGATAGCCCTCTTCGCGCAGCGCCTTGCAGGCCTGGGCACCGGAATAATCGAACTCACACGCCTGGCCGATGATGATCGGTCCCGCTCCGATGATCAGGATGCTCTCGATGTCGGTGCGCTTGGGCACGCTTAGCGGCCACCACCGGCCAGTTGGCGGCGCAGGCTGTCCTCCGCCAGTCGCAGCTGCGCCTGCAGGCGCCGCAGCATCAGGTGGTTGAACCGCTCGAACAAGGGCTTCAGGTCGTGGGGTCCGGGGCTCGCCTCCGGATGGCCCTGGAACCCGAACACCGGCCGCTCCCGCAAGGCGATGCCCTGCAGCGAACCGTCGAACAGCGAGCGGTGTGTCGGCCTGACCTCCGCAGGAAGCGAACTCTCGTCCACTGAAAAGCCGTGGTTTTGGCTGGTGATGAACACGCGGCCGGACTCCAGGTCCTGCACCGGGTGATTGGCACCGTGGTGGCCGAACTTCATTTTGACGGTGCGCGCGCCCGCGGCGAGGCCGAGGATCTGGTGCCCGAGACAGATGCCGAACACCGGCAGATCGGTCGCGAGGAGTTTCTTCGTGGCGTTGATCGCGTATTCGCACGGCTCCGGGTCGCCGGGGCCATTCGACAGAAACACGCCGTCGGGCTCCAGCGCCAGGGCGTCCTCGGCACTGGTCTGCGCCGGCACCACCGTCATGCGACAGCCGCCGTCCGCCAGCACCCGCAGGATGTTGCGCTTGATGCCGAAGTCGTACGCCACCACGTGCAGGCGCTGTTGCGAACGGATCGGCGCACGAGCGCTGTCCGGCCACACGCTCCCCTCATTCCACTGGAAGGCGCGCTTGGTCGTGACGACCTTCGCCAGGTCCATGCCCTTGAGTCCCGGAAACTTGCGCGCCGCCTTCACAGCGGCGGCCTGGTCAACCTGCTCGCCGGTCATGATGCAGCCGGCCTGTGCACCTTTCTCGCGCAGGATGCGCGTGAGCTTGCGGGTATCGATGTCGGCGATCGCGACCACGCGGCCGCGCTCGAGAAACTCCGGCAGCGACTCGTTGGCGCGCCAGCTGCTCGCCAGGATCGGCAGATCGCGGATGATGAGGCCCGCGGGATAGACCTGTGAGGATTCCAGGTCCTCGGGCGTCGCGCCGGTGTTGCCGATGTGCGGGCAGGTGAGCGCGACGAGCTGACGGGCGTAAGACGGGTCGGTGAGAATTTCCTGGTAACCGGTGAGGGCGGTATTGAAAACGACTTCGCCTGTGCTGTTGCCCTTGGCTCCGATCGACTGGCCGCGAAAGATCGTTCCATCGGCCAGCGCGAGCACCGCAGGTACGCTCACGTGATCAATTCTCCCCGACGCAGATACACAAAGCGGGAGGAGTTCTCAGCGAACATCCTCCCGCCTTGCTTGGACTAACCCGTACACGGATTACGCAGAAAGTTTACGGGCTTTGCGCCCGATGTGTCCACGGAAAAATCCCTGCGCACGGGGGTGCGGGACCTCAGAGTCTGCTTTGAAGAGCAAGCTAAGTGACTGTTTTTTGGTGGAGCAGGTCACGCATGGTGTACCGCCCCGGTGGCCGTGACTGCAGCCAGAGCGCGGCCGCAAGAGCCCCCCTGGCGAAGATGCCCCGATCCGTCGCCCGGTGGGTGAGGGACAGAGCTTCGCCCGGGCCGGCGAAGAGCACCGTGTGCTCCCCGACGATGTCTCCGGCGCGCACAGAGCCAAAGCCGACGTCGTCCTTGCGATGCGCTCCGTCCCGGGCCGCATGGCGCGCCTCGCGTGCCGCTGCCCCGAGCGCCAGGGCGGTTCCCGAGGGGGCGTCCTGCTTCGAGCGATGGTGCGTATCCAGAATGTGGATGTCGAAGGCGGGCGGCAGTGCCCGCGCCGCAATGCGCACCAGCTCGAGCAGCAGCGTCACGCCGAGGCTGGTGTTCGCGGCGACCAGTAGCGCAATGTCATGGGCGGCGGCCGCAAACGCCCCGTCGAGCTCCGCAGCAAACCCGGTGGTGCCGATCAGTAGCGGCTTGCGCGCCGCGCGGCACGCCGCGAGGTTGGTGCGCGTGGCGACGGCGCTGCTGAAGTCGATTGCCACGTCGGCCTCAGCGAGCGCGCGCGGCAGATCGCTGCTGATCGGCACGTGCAGGCAACCGACGCCGGCCACCTCCCCGGCATCACGACCCAGACTCGGGCTCGTCGGGGATGCCACCGCGGCGGTGATGCTCAGGCGCGGGAATGCGGGTGCGGCGCGCAGCAGCGCCTCGCCCATGCGGCCGGTGACGCCGATGAGGGCGGCGCGCACCAGGGTCGGGGTGGGGCCGGAGGCTGCCAT
>CATPBQ010000071.1 GCA_955652795.1 uncultured Steroidobacteraceae bacterium
CGGGAACACCATCCCCATGGTGTCGGGCAGGTCGGCCACGAACATCAGACCCTGTTGGGCGCGCTCGGATGTGTCGGCAACCCACACTTCGAACGCGTACTTGCGGTCGGCGTGGTGCTCTTCGTGGTGGGTGACCTGAAGCGAGGTGCGCGGAAAGGTCGCCAGCTCCAGCGGCGCACGGGACTCCTGCGCCAGTGCGGGCCCGGCGTGGCCCGCCGCGCACGCCAGCAACGCGGCCAGCCTGAGCGTACCGCACATCCTCACCACCAGCGGTTCCGAAAGATTTCCCTGCGACATGTTTTCCACTTTTTCTACGTTTTGGGCTGGGGCGGCGCTTCGCGAGGCGCGTCCTCAAACACGGCGCTGCCCGCGAAATCGAACCGGGTGACGAGAATGCGCGCATCGCTGTTGAGCGTGCTGGCCGGAGAGGTGCAGAAGCCGCGGGCGACGATGCGCCAGGAGCGCAGCGGTCCGCCGAGTGCGCCGAGCCGTTCCTGTCTGAGTTCGTCCACCGTGCAGTGATCCTCGCCGCGCGTGGCAAACAGCCGCTCCTCGCCCTCGAAGATCACCGTGAGATTGGTCGGCAGGGCGCGGCCGGTGCGCCCCTCGTGCACCGATCCCACGCCGAACACCAGGCGCAGGCGCCGCCCATCCGCGTGCCGCGGGCCGGCGAAGCTCACCCGCAACCCGCTGCCGTCCGGACGCGGACCGCCGTCGCACTCGATCTCGGCGTTGTGCCAGTCGATGTCGAGGTTCATCGCGCCACGGATGCGGGCGCGCAGATAACCGTTGCCGGCCGGCAGGCAGCCCTGCGTGGCGGCGCGCTCCGTGGCCGGCACAGCCGGCGCGGGGCTCGCGTCGGTGATCGCGGCGCGCGGCGGCGCGGTGACGAGGCTGCAGGCGCACAGCAGCGTGAGACGCAGGCGTCGCATGTGGGGCAGTGTACCGCGCTGCCCGTCGGGCGCCGCCCTCACGCGCCCGGTACGACCAGCAACGTCTTGGCGAGGCGCGCGTGGCCGCGGGCAATCCAGCGCGCCGCATGCATGAGAAGAGTGACCATCACGATGCCCGCGACCATGTAGAAGAGCGAGCCCACCAGCGTGTGCGGCGAGGCGATCGCGCGGCCGTCGATCTGGAACATGTCCACTGACAGGCGCAACGGCAGCCAGCCGAAATCCCGGCTCAGCACCACCACAGGCGCGAGCGCCAGGCGCAGGCCCACCCCAAGTCCGGTGACGGCGAGGGTGAAGTAGATGATGCCGAGCGGCAGCATGATGAGCAGGTACAGCAGCGTCGTCCAGGTGCGCACGTCCGTGAGCATGTCGGCGATACGCCTCCACCAGCTCGCCGGGGGCCCAGGGTGCACCGGACGTCGCGGCATGCGCTCACCGGTCATCGCCTCGAGCAATCGCCCCTCGCCGAGCGCGATCACGCGTGCGATACCGATGAATGCCAGGAAGAACGGCACGCCGATGATGAGGACCGCGAACCCGGCCGACAGCGACAGCCCGGTGACCACGAACGTGAAGTACACGATGCCGGTGGCCAGCGTGAGCAGCATATAGAAGAGAGAGGTGTAGGCGCGCGGGTCCTGGTACACGCCGAAAAAGCGCGCCAGGCCCGACGCGTGAGCGGCCGCCCTGGGTCCCGGCGTCTTGAGAGCGGCCTTCACCTTCGCTTCCGTGTCCCGGTACGCGGTCGCGACTTCGTCCGGAGCACCGTAGGTGCTCGCGATGAGCTCCAGCACGTCGCTCTCGGATTTGTCCGGGTGCGCCGCGACCTCCGCGCGCAGATACTCCTCGGCGTCGTACAGCGCATCCTGGATGAGTGCCGGATCCTGTCCCTCGAGCGCCTGGCGCAGCTGCTTCAGGTACTCATCGATCGAGCGGGGAGCGTTGACACTCATGAGTCGGTTCCTTCGATGAAGCGATCGACAAAGCCGCGCGTCTGCCGCCAGATGTCACTCCATTGGCGCAGCATGGCGCGGCCGTCTTCGGTGATGCGGTAGTAGCGCCGCGCAGGCCCGGCGTAGGAGGGCACGACGCGGCTGGTGAGCAAGCCCCCGGCGGCGAGGGCACGCAGCACGGGATACACGGTGCCTTCCTTGAACAGGGCCTCGCCTTCGTTGGCCTTCTGCAGGCGCTTGGCGATCTCGTATCCGTACAGATCCTCGGTGGTGCGTTCGAGCACGGCCAGCAGCACCAACGCCACGAGGCCCGCATTGAGGTCTTTCTGGAATTTACGCGGCTGACTATCATCCATTCACTAGTACTGTGAAGTACATAGCACTAGCTGTCAACCAGTACAAATGGACGTGACTAGCAGCCCGTGCCGCCGGGAACCCACCCTGCTCGACAGGCGGTGCCGGAATGGGCGCGCAGCGCGCGGCGTGCCCAGACGAGTGTCCCGCCGGGTACTGCTAGACTTCGCGCTTTTGCCGGGACCGGTGATGAGAAATTCGCTTCTAGAAGTCACACCCGTCATCCCGGGGAGCCTCTCGCGCCTGCCGGAGCTGGCTGCCAATCTGTTCTTCAGCTGGCACCGTCCCACCCGGGCGTTGTTCGAGGACCTGGATCCGGAGCTGTGGAAGCAGACCAACGGCAATCCCCGTCTGGTGCTTCGCTGCGTCAACCAGGGCACGCTCGAGCGCTGCGCACGCGACGAGCTGTACCTCGCTCGCTACCACCTCGCGCTTGAGACCCTCGAAGCGTACCTGCGGGTCGCGCCCACCGGGGATGAGCCGCTGGTGGCGTACTTCTGCGCCGAGTACGGTTTTCACGAGAGCTTCCCCATCTACTCCGGCGGTCTGGGCGTGCTCGCCGGGGACTACTGCAAAGCGGCGAGCGACGAGCGCACCAACTTCGTGGCGGTGGGACTCCTGTACGAGCAGGGGTATTTCAATCAGACCGTCGATAACGATGGCGTGCAACACGCCGAATATCGCGAGCGCGACCCGCGCGATCTGCCGGTGGAACCGGTGCGCAACGTGAGCGGGGAATGGCTCAGGGTCGCGGTGCGCGTCGCCGGGCGCGAGGTGATCGCGCGGTTGTGGAAGGCGCAGGTGGGCCGCGTTCCGGTGTATCTGCTCGACACCAATTGCGCGGAGAACATCCCCTCCGATCGCGACATCACCCATCGCCTCTACGGCGGGGATGAGTCGACGCGGGTGCGCCAGGAAATGATCCTCGGCATCGGCGGCTTGCGCGCGCTGCGCGCGCTCGGCGTGCAGCCCGCGGTATGGCACCTGAACGAAGGGCACGCGGCGTTCCTGATCCTCGAACTGCTGCGCGAACACCTGGCGCAGGGCCTGCCGTTCAACGCCGCGCTCGAAGCGGTGGCGGCGGACTGCGTGTTCACCACCCATACCCCGGTGGCGGCCGGCCACGACGCCTTCAGCCTCGAGCTGATCGTGGCGCACTTCGGGGATTTCGTGCGCGAGCTGGGGGTGCCGGTCGAGCGTGTCCTGGAGCTGGCGCGTTCCCCTTCTGCCCCGGGCCTTTTCAACATGACGCGCCTGGCACTGAGTGGCACGCGCCACGTCAACGGCGTGAGCCGCATCCATGGCGCGGTCTCGGCGCGCCTGTGCTCGGACCAGTGGCCGGAGGTTCGCCCCGAGGACAACCCGGTCGGCTTCGTGACCAACGGCGTGCACGTGCCCACCTTCCTGCACCAGACCTGGATGGACTTCTTCGACCGCGAGCTGGGACGGGAATGGCGCGAGCGCCTGCGCGATCCGGAATTCTGGAGCGCGCTCGAGCGTGTGCCGGACGAGCGCTACTGGGCGACGGCGCAGGAAGTCAAGGCGCGCATGCTGGCGAGCGTGCGCGAGCGGCTGCAGCGCGAGTACGAGCGCAAGGGCCTGAGTCCCGCGCAGCTGCGCCACGTGACGCGCTTCCTCGATTCGCAGCGTCCCGGCGTGCTCACCCTGGGGTTCGCGCGGCGCTTCGCCACCTACAAGCGCGCGACGCTGCTGCTGCGCGACCGCGCGCGCCTCGCGCGGCTGATCAACAATCCCGAGCGCCCCGTGGTGCTGCTGTTCGCCGGCAAGGCGCACCCCGCAGATGAGCCCGGCAAGCAGGTGCTGCGCGAGCTGCGCCAACTCATGATGAGCCAGGAGTTCATGGGGCGCATCATCTTCCTGGAAGACTACGACCTGCAGCTCGCGCGCAGCCTGGTCTCGGGCGTCGACGTGTGGCTCAACAACCCGATCGCGCCGCTCGAGGCGAGCGGCACCTCCGGCATCAAGGCGGCCATCAACGGCCGCCTCAACCTGAGCATTCTCGATGGCTGGTGGGCGGAGGGCTGGATGCAGGACAACGGCTGGGGCATACCGCCGGCGAACGTGCAGGATCCTGAGCGTCGCGACGCGCTCGAGGCGGAGCTGATACTCGGTACGCTCGAAGAGGAGGTGCTGCCGCTGTACTACGCGCGCGACGAGAGCGGTTGCCCCGCCGCATGGGTGAAGCGCAGCAAGCGGGCCATGATGACCGTGATTCCCGGTTTCAACATGCGCCGCGTCCTGTTCGACTACACCCGGGGGCTGTACCAGCCGGCGGTAGCGCAGTACCGGCGCCTCGCCGACAACGCCTTCAGCGGCGCGCGCACGCTCGCGGACTGGAAGACGCGCGCGCGGCAGGCCTGGTCGAAGGTGAGCCTGAGGCAGCTCACCGACGTGGC
>CATPBQ010000072.1 GCA_955652795.1 uncultured Steroidobacteraceae bacterium
GCGCGGCGCATCGATGCATCTGCTGGTGCCCCTGGTCGCTCGTGAAACCATGTCTCTTGCCGGAGCTGCGTGAGGTCCCATGCCTGAACTGAACCAAACGACCATTCGAGTGCTGGTGGTCGATGACGAACCGGGGGTTCGGGATGCCTACCGGCAGGTGCTGGCGGTGAGTGATGTCAGTCAGGAGGTCCAGGGTTTTCGCGAGCTGCGCAGCCGACTGTTCAGCAAGAATGCGCCCGAGCGGTCACGCGGCAAAGCGCGCTCGCCCAGCACCACCTTCGAGCCGGTGTTCTGCGATCAGGCTCAGGCGGCGGTCGCAGCCGTGAAGGAGGCGCTGGCGCACGGCCAGCCGTTCGCCGTGGTGTTTCTCGACATGCGCATGCCGCCGGGCCCGGACGGGGTGTGGGCGGCCGCGCAGATCAGGGAGCTGGATCCGGCGGTCGAGATCGTCATCTGCACGGCCTACTCCGACGCGGATCCCAGTGATATCGGCGGGCTGGTGCCCCCCGAAGACAAGCTCTCGTACCTGCAGAAGCCCTTTCATCCGCATGAAGTGCGGCAAATGACCATTGCCCTGGGCAGCAAGTGGCGCGCCGAGCGACGCATCGTCAAGCTCGCATACTTCGATACGCTGACCGGTCTGCCCAATCGCGAGCAGTCGCATAAGCGGCTGGTGCGCGCGCTGCAGGCGGCGAAGGAACATGATCGCACCCTCGCGGTGCTGTATCTGGATCTTGACAACTTCAAGAGGGTCAACGACACGCTCGGTCATGCGGCGGGTGATGAGCTGCTGCGCCTGGTTGCGGACCGCTTGCGCAACTCGCTGCGCGATCGCGTCGATACGGCGGTTGCCGGCGCGGGCGCCGGCCGGCGGCTGGGCGATATTGCACGCCTCGGTGGCGATGAATTCATGGTGCTGCTGCCGAATATTCGCGCTGCCGCCGATGCGGGCAACGTGGCCGAGCGGCTGATTGAGGCGCTGCGGGAACCGATGCAACTCGCCTCGAACTCCCTGGTGGTGACTCCGAGCGTGGGAATCGCCGTCTATCCTCAGGACGGCACCGATGCGATGACCCTGCTGCGCCACGCGGATCTGGCGATGTATGTTGCCAAGCGGCGCAGTCCCGGCACCTACGCCTACTACGACGCATCCATGAACGCGATAGCGCTGCACCGTTTCACCATCGAAGACCGGTTGCGCGGCGCCCTCGATCGCAACGAGCTCTCGCTGCTGTACCAACCACAGTTCGACGTTCGCACCGCGAGTGTTTCCGGGATGGAGGCGCTGCTGCGCTGGACGAGCGCCGAGCTCGGCGTCGTGAGCAGTTCCGAATTCCTCCCGGTCGCGGAGGAAACCGGGCTGATACTGCCGATCGGCACATGGGTGCTGCGCACCGCCTGCCTGCAGGCCAAGAGCTGGCGTGCCGAGGGCCTGGCGGTGCAGCGCATTGCGGTCAACGTCTCGGGGCGTCAGTTTGCGCTCGCCGACTATCCGGCCCAGGTGGCCACGATTCTGCGGGAAACCGGGCTCGATCCGGCCATGCTGGAGCTGGAGATCAGCGAGTCGGTGCTGATGGCCGATGAGGCGTGGGCCGAAAGGACCATCAACCAGCTGAAGCAGCTCGGCATCTCCCTCGCCATCGACGATTTTGGCACCGGCTACTCGCGCCTCGGCCGGCTGCGCAACTTCGCGGTCGATCGGCTCAAGATCGCCCGCTCGTTCGTCACCAGCATCACCGAAGGCAGCGACGATCGCGCGGTCGCGTCGGCCATCATCGCCATGTCACGCTCGCTGCGCATCAATGTCACCGCCGAGGGCGTGGACAATTTCCCGCAACTCGCTTTCCTGCAGGAGCAGGACTGTCAGGACGCGCAGGGATTTCTGCTCAGCGGGCCGTTGCTGGCCGATGAGGCGCGCGCGCTCCTGAAGCGCTCGGGCGAGTTCGGCGAGGGCTCGCGCTCGCAACGCTTCAAGGCGCTCATCGGCTGACACGCTCCGTCGGCGCGCCGCCCCGGCACAATTCAGCTTACAATTGCCCGCAGGCACGCACGGGTGCGACTGCGGGGAAGTTATGCGGACCGCGCTCGCGGATTTCATCAGGGACACTCCTGAGGGGCGTGAGGCGCAAGCGATTCTGCGCGCCTGCGTGCACTGCGGTTTCTGTCTCCCGGCCTGTCCCACCTACCAATTGCTCGGCGATGAGCTCGACAGCCCGCGCGGCCGCATCTACCTCATGAAGCAGCTGCTGGAGGGTGAACCCGTCACCGCCCGCACGCAGCTGCATCTGGACCGCTGTCTGACCTGTCGCGCCTGCGAGACTGCCTGTCCGTCGGGCGTGCAGTACGGACGGCTGCTGGATATCGGGCGCGCGCTCACCGATGAGCGCGTGACCCGCAGCCGCACCTCGCTCCTCAAGCGCTACCTGCTGCGCAAGATTGTGCCGCACACCCGCCGGGTGCGCGCGCTGCTGAGTGTGGCGCGCATCGCGCGCCCGCTATTGCCGCGGCAACTGGCGGCGCTCGTGTCCGCGGCGCGCGCGGCGGGCTCGTGCCGCACGCCCTGGCCCACGGCGCGGCGCGCGCGGCGGGTGTTATTGCTGCCGGGGTGCGTGCAGCCGGCTCTGCGGCCCGCCATCGACGCGGCCGCTGCGCAGGTGCTGGATCATGTCGGGATCTCGAGCATGGCGGTCGCCGGCACCGGCTGCTGCGGCGCGCTCACCCATCATCTGTGCGCCCGCCAGGAGACGCTGCAACAGGTGCGGCGCAACGTGGACGCGCTGTGGCCGCACCTCGAGGCGGGCGCCGAGGCGGTGGTGGTCACCGCAAGCGCCTGCGCTTCGATGGTGACCGAGTACGGACGGCTGCTGCAGGATGATCCGGACTACGCCGCGCGGGCGGCGCGCGTCAGTGCGCTTGCCCGCGACATCGCGCAAGTGGTGGCTGCCGAGAGTGAAGGACTCGCCGCAGCGCTGCAGCGTGCAGCGGACACGCAGGCGCCGACCGCGGCGCGGGTCGCCTTCCATGCGCCCTGCACTCTGCAACACGCCCTGAAAGTGACCGGCACGGTCGAAGCATTGCTGACTGCCGCGGGATTTGCCCTCACCCCGGTGACCGACCGCCAGCAATGCTGCGGTTCGGCGGGGACCTATTCCATCCTGCAGCC
>CATPBQ010000073.1 GCA_955652795.1 uncultured Steroidobacteraceae bacterium
CCCTGGGTTCCCGACGCATCGCTCGATCGCGGTGATGACAAGGTGCGCCCGGAGTTCATGTCGGCGGCGCTCGATTGTCCCGGTTACTACGCCGTCGCCCCCGATGACCGGATGATGCTGCTCGCGGAGTTCACCGCGCACGTGGACCGCCTGGTCCACGTCGGAGAGTCCTGCACGCTGGTGGGCTGGCAGATCGGCTCGAGCGGCCGCAAGCACGAGGCCGGCACGGCGATCTTCGACGGCAAAGGCGAGTTGTGCGGCAAGGCCCGCGCGCTGTGGATCGAGCCGCGCAGTTCCGGTGAAAGCAGCGCCTGAGAACGCAACTCAGCCGCGACTCAGGCGCAGCATCGCTTCCGTGTAGCGTGCGCCGGCGGTGATGCCGGCGGGAAACAGCGTCTCGATGGCGGCCAGCTCCTCGGCGTCCAGGCGCACCTCCAGCGCCCCGAGGTTCTCCTCGAGATTGCGCACCCGGCGGGTGCCGGGAATGGGCACGATGTGCTCGCCCTGCGCCAGCACCCAGGCGAGCGCCAGCTGCGCCGGGCTGCAGCCCTTGGATTTCGCGAGCGATCTCACCTTATCGACCAGCGCCAGATTGCGCGTGAAGTTCTCGCCCTGAAAGCGCGGGTTCGTGCGCCGATAGTCATCGGACTCGAAATCATCGGGGCTCTTGATGGTACCGGTGAGAAAGCCGCGGCCCAGCGGACTGTAGGGCACGAAGCCGATGCCGAGGCGCTCGCAGCTTTCCAGTACGCCGTCCTCGGGATCGCGCGTCCACAGCGAGTACTCGCTCTGCAGCGCCGTGATGCGGTGCACGCGGTGTGCGCGCTCGAGGGTCTGCGGGGAAACTTCCGAGAGCCCGAGGTGGCGCACCTTGCCGGCGCGCACCAGCTGCGCCATGGCGCCCACGGTGTCCTCGATCGGCACGTTCGGATCCACGCGATGCAGGTAATACAGGTCGATGTGAGCGACCTGCAGACGCTTCAGGCTCGCCTCGCAGGCCTCGCGGACCCGCTCGGGGCGGCCATCGAGGGCGCGCGCGGCGGGGTTGTCGCGCACGAAGCCGAACTTGGTGGCGAGGAAGGCGGCGTCGCGCCGGCCACGCAGCGCGCGCCCGACCAGCTCCTCGTTGGTGTACGGGCCGTACATGTCGGCGGTGTCGAGGAAATTCACGCCCCGCTCGAGCGCGTGGTGCAGCGTGGCGATCGACTCGCTGTCGTCGTGCGCGCCGTAGTACTCGCTCATGCCCATGCAACCCAGGCCCAGAGCCGACACGGTGGGGCCATTGCGGCCGAGTGTGCGTGTTTGCATGAGAGTCCTTGCGGGGGCCAAGGAAGGGATTGTGCGCCCGCGGGTCAGCGGCACGAATACACAATAAGGGAGAGACGCAAGCGGCGGCTAAGGCGTCACGGCGCTCATCATGTGCGCCTGGCGCCAGCCGCCGTAGCGGTAGTACAGCGTGGCGAGTATCGCGGAAAGCACCGAGGACACCGGGAAGCTCCACCAGACTGCATCTGCCTGGTATCTGTCGAGAAACACCTGCGCGAGCGGGAAGCGCACCACCAGCAGCGACACGGTGAGGATGACGAACGGCGCCATCACCGCTCCGGTTGCGCGCACCACGCCAAACAGCGCCACCGAAATTCCGAAGAAGATGAACGAGCCCGTGACGATGCGGTTCAGGTGGCTCGCGATGCTGAGCGCGGCGGATCCCGCCGGCAGGAACACTCCGAACACAGCGGTGTCGAGAAGCTCGATCAGCAGCACGATCGAGCCGGTCAGCAGTACGCTGTAGAGCACGCCCACCCGGGCGATGTGCGTGACCCGGTCCCACTTGCCGGCGCCCACGTTCTGCGCCGTCATCGCCGACATGCCCATGCCGACGGCGAAGGCCGGCATCTGGATGTAGTTCCAGATCTGCAGCGCGGCGCCGAACGCCGCGGTCGTGTCGACGCCGAAGCGGTTCACGAGCGTGATCATGAGCACGCCGCTGAGCGACAGCACCAGCATCTGGGCGCTCATCGGCACGCCTTTTCTCACCAGTGTTGCGACCACCGACCAGTCCACCTTCAGCAGCGCCAGCTCACGCTGGTGCAGGCACAGGATGTGATGCCGGCGATACAGATGGCGGATGAGCGCGGCGAGACTCACGCTCTGGGCGACGAAGGTCGCGAGCGCCGAGCCCGCGATACCCAGCCTCGGAATGGGACCCAGACCGAAGATGAACACCGGGTTCAGCGCAATGTCGATGCCGACCGACAGCAGCATGAAGTAGAACGGCGTCTTCGAGTCGCCGGCGCCGCGCAGCACCGCCATCACGAAGGCATACATGTAAAGACACGGCAGCGCGAGGAAGATCACGCGCATGTAGGCCACCGCGAGCGGCAGCGAGTCTGCGGGCGTGTTCATGGCGATGAGCAGCGGCCGGCACAGCGCGAGTCCCGCGACGGCCATCGCCACCGAGATGCCGGCGAAGAAGGTCGCACTGGTGCCGATCACGCGCTTGGTCTCGGGCAGGTTGTTCGCGCCGATGTATTGGCCGATGAGGAGGCTCGCCGCCAGCGCCACGCCGAAGGCCGCGCCGATCAGGAGGAACATCACGATGTTGGCGTTGGAGGTCGCCGTCAGCGCCGCCTCGCCCAGGAAGCGGCCGACCCAGATGGAGTTCACCGAGCCGTTGAGCGATTGCAGTATGTTGGCGAACAGGATCGGCAGCGAGAATTTGAACAGCCCGACCCGGATCGAGCCCTCGGTGAGGGAGCCTTGCACTTCCTCAGCGCCTCAGCGCCTCAGGCCGTAGGCGATGATACCGACACCGGCAGCCAGCAGCACCCAGCCCGGCCACTCCTGGGCGCGGCTCAGCGCCAGCCAGAACAGCCCGCCGCCCAGATAGGCGACGCCCAGGGTGAGCGTGTCGCGTCTGCGGGCCGCACGCAGCTCTGCGCGCAGCTCGCTGAGCTCAGGCGCAGGAGTCTGCGCACGGGCCACGCCGGCCCGGCGCAGCACCAGGCCCTGCAGCGCCGCGGGCATGCCGCGCGCCGCCGCGATGAGCTCCGGTGCGTGGGTGCGCAGCTCGTGCAGCAAGGCGCGCACGCTGGTGCGCTCACGCATCCACTCGCGCAGTATCGGGCTCGCGGTGCTCCAGATATCGAGGTCCGGATACAGCTCGCGTCCCAGGCCCTCCACGTTCAGGAGCGTCTTCTGCAGCAGGATGAGCTGCGGCTGGATCTGCATGTTGAAGCGCCGCGAGATCTCGAACAGGCGCAGCAGGATCCGGCCGAAGGAGATGTCCTTGAGCGGGCGGTCGAAGATCGGTTCGCACACGGTGCGCACCGCGGACTCCATCTCATCCACCCGCGTGTCCGGGGGCACCCAGCCGGACTGCAGATGCAGCTGCGCGACGCGCCGGTAGTCACGATCGAACACCGCGAGGAAGTTTTCCGCGAGGTAGTGCTGATCGCCGGGATCGAGTGTGCCGACGATGCCGAAATCCACCGCCGCGTAGCGCGGCCGCTGCGGGTCATCGATCAGCACGAAGATGTTCCCGGGATGCATGTCGGCGTGGAAGAAGTTGTGGCGGAACACCTGCGTGAAAAAGATGCGCACGCCGTTCTCGGCGAGCTGCGCAATGTTGGTGCCGGCGGCCTTGAGGCGCGCCCGGTCGCTGATCGGCACGCCATGGATGCGCTCCATGACCATGACGTCGGTGCGACAGTAATCCCAGTGCACCTCCGGCACGTACAGCAGCTCGGAGCCGGCGAAGTTGCGCTTCAGCTGCGAGGCGTTGGCCGCCTCGCGCATCAGGTCGAGCTCATCGAGTATGGTCTTCTGGTATTCCGCGACCACTTCGCGCGGCCGCAGCCGCCGGCCCTCCGCCCAGTAGCGATGCGCCAGGTCCGCCAGCGCATGCAGCACCTCCAGATCCCGCTCGATCACCGCACGCATGCCCGGCCGCAGCACCTTGACCACGACCTCCGCGCCGCCGGGCAGGCGCGCGGCATGCACCTGCGCGATGGAAGCGGCGGCGAGCGGCGTCTCATCGAAGGCGTCGAACACCTGCGCCAGCGGCCGACCGTAGGTGCGCTCGAGCGACTCGCGGGCGATCGCACCCGGAAACGGCGGCACGCGATCCTGCAGTTTGGCGAGTTCATCGGCGATATCCGCCGGCAGCAGGTCGCGGCGCGTGGAGACCGCCTGCCCGAACTTCACGAAAATGGGCCCGAGCTCCTGCAGCGCGAGCCTCAGGCGCTCGGCGCGGCTCACCGTTCGCCGGCGCTCGAACCACACTCCGGGCGAGAGAAAGAACAGGAAGCGCAGCGGCCGA
This sequence comes from uncultured Steroidobacteraceae bacterium, assembly GCA_955652795.1. Taxonomy (GTDB): domain Bacteria; phylum Pseudomonadota; class Gammaproteobacteria; order Steroidobacterales; family Steroidobacteraceae; genus 13-2-20CM-66-19. The sequence goes on from CATPBQ010000073.1 coordinate 4,322, forward strand.
TACAGATGAGTCGCGCGCACGTAGTCATCCAGGCCGTGCCGCAGCAGCACCCGCTGGATCTCGACCAGCCGCACGAGTACGCGCAGCTTCACGGGTATGCGAGCCGCGTCACGGTGCGCCGCGCCGCCGCGCGAGCAGCTCGATGCGCGCAGCTAAGCGATCGACACCTTCACGCACCGCATCGACACCGCGCAGGAACTGCTCGCCCTCGTTGCGCGGCACCAGATCGGCCCGTTCGTGGCCCAGGTACTCCGCGGCGTTCGTCAGCGTGGTGCTGGCGGCCTTACGGCTCCAGGCCAGCGAGAGGCGCGCCAGCCGCCCGAGCTGATGGGCCGGCACATCGCCAAGCAGCAGCGACAGTTCTTCCTCCAGGTCCGGCCGCAGGAGCCGTGCGAGCTCGCGGAACTTCTGCGCCAGCTCCGCATCGCCGCCGATCGCGACCTCGCCACGCTGCAGCACGGCATCGGGCGAGTCGCCCGCGAGCGCCAGCAGGCTTAAGGGTCCGCCCGCAAGCGTGGCGTCCGCAGGCGCCTCGTCGCGCGTCACGGTGAGCGTTTGACCGGTCGATGCCACCCGCAGGCGCGTGATATCGCGAATCTCGATCGCGACGCTCTTGCCGTCGAGCTCCGCGCACAGCTGCCGCGCGCGCGGTGAGCGCGGCAGGCCGCGGTTCAGCAGGTTGTCGAGGGTCGCGCTCAGCATCGCGGGCATTCCGGGGCGCGTCAGCGCTAGTACCTGTAACCGCGGTGTACGGCGACGATGCCGCCGGAGAGATTGTGGTAGCGGCAGCCTTCGAGTCCCGCGTCCTGCATCATTTTCAAAAGAGACTGCGGGTCCGGATGCACGCGGATCGATTCGGCGAGATAGCGGTAACTCGCCGCGTCGCGCGCCACCAGCTTGCCGAGCAGCGGCAGAATGCGAAAGGAGTAGGCGTCGTAGAGCGGCTTCAGCCCCGGTACGTTCGGGTGCGAGAACTCGAGCACCAGCAGCTGCCCGCCGGGTTTGAGGGCGTGGCGCATGGAGGCGAGGGCTGCGCTCTTGTCGGTGACATTGCGCAGGCCGAAGCCGATGGTGATGCAGTCGAAGGTACTGTCAGGAAACGGCAGATGCTCGGCGTCGGCCTGCACGTACTCGACGTTGCCGACGCAGCCCGCATCGATCAATCGGTCGCGGCCGCGCAGGAGCATGGCGGCGTTGATGTCGGTGAGCACGACGAGGCCGCGCTCCCCGACCTGACGCGCGAGCCCCGCCGCAAGGTCGCCGGTGCCGCCCGCGACATCCAGCGCGCGCTGTCCGGGACGCAGGTTCGCGAGCGAAAGCGTGAAACGCTTCCAGATCCGATGTGCGCCCGCGGACATCAGATCGTTCATCAGGTCGTAGTGCTCGGCGACCGAGTCGAACACCCCGCGCACGCGGCGCGCCTTGTCCTCACGTGGTACGCGTTGAAAGCCGAAGTCGGTGGAGCGCTCGTCGGTCATGGCGGTGCGCGATCAAATCGGATGAGACGCATTCTAGTCGATCGGGCACCGTGTGCCTGACGGTGCGATCGTGGTTGCATTTTTGCGGCAGCGATGCGCAGAATCGCCGCCGTTGAGGGGGTCTTGCGCACGAAGCGGGCCGGACATCACTGTCCGGCCCGCTTTTTTGGGCGCGAAGCCGCGCGCTTAAGGCGCCCGCCTAAGGGTTCGGCCGCTCGCGCGCCTTGCGCTCGAGGTAGCGCGCCCACTTCGCCGGGCGCTCACGGCCGAGCTCGTGCAGGTACTTCCAGGTGTACAGCCCGGTGTCGTGCCCGTCGTCGAACACCAGCTTCACGGCGTACTGCCCGACCGGCTCGACGGCGTTGATGCCGACGTTCTCCTTGCCGAGCACCAGGACCTCCTGCCCGGGTCCGTGCCCTTTCACTTCGGCGGACGGGGAGTGCACCCGCAGATACTCGAACGGCAACTCAAAGCGGCTGCCGTCGGCGAAGCTCACTTCGAGCATGCGCGAGGTGCGGCGCAAGCGGATTTCGGTGGGAACGGGGTCGAACATAAGCTTCAGAGGCAGTATAGGCAATGACGGCTGGACGTCCCGGTTGCTGCAGCGCAATATATACCTCCCGGTGCCGTCGGATCTGCGGATACGGTCGATGACAATCCGGGCCGCGCCTCTATACTCACCATCCTCTTTTTCCGCCCACGAGGGCTTAGGCACTAGGCCCGAGCAGTGAATGGAACCAACCGATACCTCCCATCCGGACTACTACCATCGAGTTGTGGATTGCCAGTGGGCCTGCCCGGCCCACACCGATGTTCCTGAATACATCCGATTGATCGCGCAGGGCCGCTTCACCGATGCCTACATGGTGAACCGGCACTCCAACGTGTTTCCCGGCATCCTCGGGCGCGTGTGCGACCGGCCGTGCGAGCCCGCCTGCCGCCGCGGCCGCATCGAGCAGCAAAAGCCGGTGGCGATCTGCCGCCTGAAGCGCGTCGCCGCCGACCACCGCGACGAGGTCGCGGGCCGGCTGCCGAAGATTCCGAAGGCGAAGAACGGCAAGCGCATCGCCTGCATCGGCGCCGGCTGCGCCTCCCTCACCGTGGCCAACGACCTCATGCCGCTTGGCTACCAGGTGACGATCTTCGAGCAGTATGGCGAGCCCGGCGGGCTGATGCGCACCAACATTCCCTCGTTCCGGCTGCCGCACACGGTGCTCAACGAGGAGATCGCGATGATCACGGGGATGGGAGTGGAGCTGAAGCTCAATTCCCCCGTGGGGAGTCTGCGCCAGCTGCTGACGGGCGGCGGGTTCGACGCCGTGTTCGTGGGGTCCGGTGCGCCGAAGGGCAAGGAACTGAAGCTCCCGGGGCGCGAGGCGGCGGCCGCCAATACCCACATCGGCATCGCCTGGCTGGAATCGGTGGCCTTCGGTCACATCGACAGGATCGGCAAGCGCGTGCTCATCATCGGCGTGGGCAACACGGCCATGGACTGCTGCCGCACCAGCCTGCGGCTCGGGGCCGAGAGCGTGAAAGTCATGGCGCGCAAGCCGCGCGGTTTCTTCAAGGCCTCGGAATGGGAGCTCGAGGACGCCGAAGAGGAGAGCGTCGGGATCATCATCAACCGCGCCCCGCGCTCGTTCGTGATCGAGAACGGCAGGCTCACCGGCATGCTGTTCGACAAGATGGAGTACGAGCTCGACGCGCGCGGGCGCATCATCGCCGAGCGCAGCGCCGGCGAGGAGTTCCTGCCCGCGGACGATGTGATCCTCGCCATCGGCCAGGAGAACGCCTTCCCCTGGATCGAGCGCGATCTGGGGGTCGAGTTCGACAAATGGGACGTGCCGGTGGTCGACAAGACCACGTTTCAATCGACGCGGCCCGGAGTGTTCTTCGGCGGCGATGCCGCGTTTGGACCCAAGAACATCATCTGGGCGGTCGAGCAGGGCCACCAGGCCGCCATCTCCATTCACCGTCGCTGCCACGGCGAGGCGGTGAGCGAGCGTCTGGCTCCCGGCATCAACCTGCAAAGCCGCAAGATGGGCATGCACGAGTGGTCGTACGCGAACGACTACTCGCCGGTCGAGCGGCGGCTGATGCCGCACGTGTCGCTCAAGGAGCGCTTCAAGAAGCTCAACATCGAAGTCGAGCTCGGTTTCACGGCCGAGCAGGTGGAGCAGGAAGTGCAGCGCTGCCTCAACTGCGACGTCCAGACCGTGTTTACCGCCAAACTGTGCATCGAGTGCGACGCGTGCCTGGACATCTGCCCGGTGGACTGCCTCACCATCACCCACAACGGCGCGGAAGCGGAGCTGCGCACGCGCCTGAAGGCACCGGCGAAGAACCTCGAGCAGCCGCTGTACGTGTCCGCGGGCCTGCCGCAGACCGGCCGCGTCATGGTGAAGGACGAGGATCTGTGCGTGCACTGCGGCCTGTGCGCGGAGCGCTGCCCGACCGCGGCGTGGGACATGCAGAAGTCCGAGCTGCACTGGCCGCTGGCGGTGGACGAGGCCCGGATGCTCGAGGCACGGAAACCCAAGATTGCCTAGAAACCACCCATGACCCCAGCGAACACCTCGCGCGTCAACGACTTCACCATCAAGATCGCCACGGTGAACGGCACCGGTTCGGCGAGTGCCAACACGCTGCTGATGAAGTCGATCTTCCGCAGCGGCATTCCGGTGATGGGCAAGAATTACTTTCCGTCCAACATCCAGGGGCTGCCCACCTGGTACGAAATCCGCATCACCCGCGACGGCCACGTCGCCCGCTCCGGCCAGGTCGACATCATGGTCGCCATGAACGCCGAGACCTATGCGCGCGACGTGAAGGAAGTCGCCCCCGGCGGCTACCTGGTGTACGACTCCACCTGGCCGCGCCCCGCGCTGCTGAAGCGCGAGGACATCGCGGTGTTCGGGGTGCCGCTGGCGCGCCTGTGCAACGAGAACTTCAACGGCGTGCGCACCCGCATCCTGATGAAGAACATCTGCTATGCCGGGGTGCTGGCGGCGCTGCTGGATCTGGATCTGGCGCGCATCCGCGAACTGCTGGCCGAGACCTACGCCAAGAAGCCGCAGCTGGTCGACAGCAACATGAAGGCCATTCAGCTCGGCTACGACTACGCGCGCGCCACCTTCCCGTGTCCTCTGCCGCTGCGCGTTGAGCAGATGACCCGGACCGCCGGCCACATCATGATCGATGGCAACACCGCCGCGGCGCTGGGGTGCGTGTTCGCCGGGGCCACCGTGGCCGCCTGGTACCCGATCACGCCGTCCACCTCGTTGATGGACGCGTTCAAGATGTTCGCCGACCGCATGCGCGTCGACCGCGACAGCGGGCGCAGGAACTTCGCCTTCATCCAGGCCGAGGACGAGCTGGCGGCGATCGGCATGGTGATCGGGGCGATGTGGAACGGCGCCCGCGCCTTCACCGCGACCTCAGGCCCCGGCATCTCGCTCATGAACGAGTTCCTGGGGCTGGCGTACTACGCGGAAGTGCCGGCGGTGATTTTCGACATCCAGCGCGTTGGTCCCTCCACCGGCATGCCGACCCGCACCCAGCAGGGCGATCTGATGGAATGCGCGTACGCCTCCCACGGCGATACCCGCCACGTGTGCCTGTATCCGGCGAATCCGGAGGAATGCTTCTACATGGCGGTGCAGGCCTTCGATCTCGCCGAGCGCCTGCAGACTCCGGTGCTGGTGCTGTCGGATCTGGACATCGGCATGAACGACTGGATGTGCCGCGACCTCAAGTGGGACGACAACTACCGTCCCGATCGCGGCAAGGTGCTGGGCCAGGATGAGATCCTGAAGCTCGAGAAGTTCTATCGCTTTGTCGACAAGGATGGCGACGGCATCACCGCCCGAACCCTGCCCGGCGTGCATCCGAAGGCCGCCTACTTCGCGCGCGGCTCGGGGCACACGCAGTACGGCGCCTACACCGAGGACCCAACCGACTACCAGATGGTGCTCGACCGCCTGCTGGAGAAGTGGGCGACGGCTAAAAAACTGATGCCGCGCGCGGTGATCGATGCTACCGCGGGCGCGCCGGTAGGTCTCGTGTCCCTCGGCAGCTGCGATGGCGCGATTCGCGAGGCCATGGACGTGCTGAAGAGCCGCGGCGTGGGCGTGGATTACATGCGGGTGCGCTCATTCCCGTTCAGCGAGGACGTCGAGCGCTTCCTGGCGGCGCACGAGCTGCTGTTCGTCGTGGAGCAGAACCGTGACGCGCAGTTCCGCGCGCTGCTGACGCTCGAGACCGCCGTGGAAAAATCCAAGCTGCGATCGCTGCTGCACTACAACGGGCTGCCCATCTCCTCGGCGTTCATCGTCGAGGGGGTACTCGCGGAGTTGCAGCCGCGTCAGCAGCTGCAACCAAAAGGCGCGGTGCGTGGTTAGCTTTGCGAATTCTCTGACCGCGCGCCGCACGCGCCGGAGGCCGCCATGACCTTCATTGCCAAACCCAAGGTCGCGCACCCGTCGCTGCCGAAAAACGCGCTCGGCTTCACCCGCCGCGACTACGAGGGCGCGCTGTCGACGCTGTGCGCGGGCTGTGGGCATGACTCGATCACCGCCGCGATCGTCGAGGCGAGCTGGGCTCTGGCGGTCGAGCCGCAGAACATGGTGAAGCTGTCGGGCATCGGCTGCTCGTCCAAGACCACCGCCTACTTCGTGAGCGGCGGCCACGGCTTCAATTCGGTGCACGGCCGCATGCCCTCGATCGCCATGGGCGCGAACGCCGCCAACCGGGCCCTTCAGTACATTGGTGTTTCGGGCGACGGCGATACCCTCTCCATAGGTCTCGGGCAGTTCTGCCACGCGATCCGCCGCAACCTCAACATGCTGTACATCATCGAGAACAACGGCGTCTATGGGCTCACCAAGGGGCAGTTTTCCGCATCCGCGGACGTCGGCAGCACGGCCAAGAAGGGCGAAACCAACTTCCAGCCGCCGATCGACCCGGTGCTGCTGGCGATGACGCTCGGCGCGTCGTTCGTGGCGCGCAGCTTCTCGGGCGACAAGCAGCAGCTGGTGCCGCTCATCCAGGCGGGGCTCAGGCATCAGGGCTTCGCCCTCATCGACGTGCTCTCGCCCTGCGTGACTTTCAATGACCACGAGGGCTCGACCAAGAGCTACGCTTACACGCGCGAGCACTACGAACCCGCGGTGCACGCGGATTTCGTGCCGCTGGAGCGCGAGATCATCGCGGACTACAAGGAAGGCGAGACCCTGCCGCTGCTCATGCACGACGGCAGCCGCATCGTGCTGCGCAAGCTCGACACCGCCTACGACCCGACCAACCGCACCCTTGCTGCTGCGCAGATCCAGGAGCGCATGAAAGCCGGCGAGTACCTGACCGGACTGCTGTACGTGGAGCGCTCGCAGAATGAGTTCCACCAGCTGAATGCCACGCCCGACGCGCCGCTCAACAGCCTGCCGTACGAAGTGTTGTCGCCGGGCGCGCAGGGCCTGGAGAAGGTGCTGGCGCGCTACCGCTAGAGAGGACCGCTACAGGCGGAAAAGGCGATGCCGTGATCAGGACACACGGACTCAGTCATATCGCGCTCGCCGTGGCGGATCCGGATCGCTCGCTGCAGTTCTACCGCGCGGTATTCGGGGTACGCGAATACTTCCGCGACGACACCACCGTGCAGGTTCTGGGCCCCGGGGTACACGACGTTCTGGCCTTTGAGAAGCGTCCCGCCGTTGCGGGCGCCGCCGGCGGCATCATCCATTTTGGATTTCGCCTCACCACCCCGCAGGACATCGACGCCGCCGTGGCAGCGGTCGAGAGTGCGGGAGGCGTTGTCACCTCCCGTGGCGAATTCGGTCCCGGCTTGCCGTACGCGTTCGTTCGCGACCCGGACGGCTATGAGATCGAGATATGGTTCGAGTGACGCCGCGGCGCAACCAGACCCGCGGATCTCTTCAGCGAGCTGCGGAACCGAACGCGTAGCGCACGGCGAGCTGCAGCTGCGTCTCGGTCGCCAGGGGTGCACCGCCCAGGTCTGCACGCTCGTAGGAGGAGCTGCGCACCCGCAGCCACTCGAGCGCCAGGCGCCAGTGCGCATCGGCATCGAACAGCCAGGCCGCGGTCCAGGCGTGCCCATTCTGCGAGCCATTACCCACGTTGCTGTCGACTTCAAACCGGTCA
>CATPBQ010000074.1 GCA_955652795.1 uncultured Steroidobacteraceae bacterium
GATTTGATCTCGATGGTGGTTACGCCCTCGGTGAGCAGCGCCGCCAGCCGCGGCGCGCTCTCATCGAACAGTTGCTCCTCGCTCGCGGCCCGCACCGCGCGCACGGTGGCGAGAATGCCGCCGCCGGCGCGCGCGATGTCCTCGTACGAGCGGCCGCGCAGGCGCTCGGCGTACTCGTTGGCGCGGGTGCCGGCGAACACCAGGTGCGTATGACAGTCGATGAGCCCGGGTGTGACCCAGGCGCCCGCCAGGTCATGTACCTCATCCGCCGCCGCCGCCGGCAGCGCCGCCTCGTCCCCCACCCACTCGATGCGCCCGGCGCGGGTCGTGAGCGCACCGCGCGCGATAACGCGCGCCGCCGCGTCACAAGTAACGAGCTGCGCGTTGCGCCAGAGTTTGAGCGGTTCGGGCATGCGGGTCTTTACCGTTCAGCCAGGCTACCGTTCAGCCGGGCAGGAAGGGCAGGTTGAGGTGCTGCGCGCGGGCACACTCGATCGCGCTCTCGTAGCCGGCGTCCGCGTGCCGCATGACGCCGCTGGCCGGATCGTTCCACAACACGCGCTCGATGCGGCGCGCGGCGCCGGGCGTGCCGTCGCACACGATGACCACGCCGGCGTGCTGCGAGTAACCGATGCCGACGCCGCCGCCGTGATGGATCGACACCCAGGTCGCGCCGCTGGCGGTGTTGAGCAGTGCATTGAGCAGCGGCCAGTCCGCCACGGCATCGGAGCCGTCGCGCATCGCTTCGGTCTCGCGGTTGGGGCTGGCCACCGAGCCGGAATCCAGGTGATCGCGGCCGATGACAATCGGCGCCTTGAGCTCTCCAAGCGAGACCATCTCGTTGAACGCGAGCCCGAGTCGGTGCCGGTCACCCAGACCCACCCAGCAGATGCGCGCCGGCAGTCCCTGGAACTGGATGCGCTCGCGCGCCATGTCCAGCCAGTGATGCAAGTGCGCGTCATCGGGCAGCAATTCCCTGACCTTCGCGTCGGTGCGGTAGATGTCCTCGGGGTCGCCCGACAACGCCACCCAGCGAAACGGGCCCATGCCCCGGCAGAACAGCGGCCGCACGTACGCGGGCACGAAGCCCGGAAAGGCAAACGCGTCCTTGACGCCGGCGTCGAAGGCCACCTGGCGCAGGTTGTTGCCGTAGTCGAAGACCGGAATCTTCAGCTTCTGGAAGGCGAGCATCGCCTCGACGTGTCGTGCCATCGAGGCGCGCGCCTCCTGCGCCACCTGCGCCGGGTTCTCGACGCGCAGCCGGTCCCACTTCTCGAGCGTCCAGCGCTCAGGCAGATAACCGTTGACGGGATCGTGGGCCGAGGTCTGATCCGTCACGGCATCGGGCCGCACGCCGCGACGCAGGAGCTCCGGCAGCACTTCGCAGGCGTTGCCGAGCAGGCCCACCGACAGGGGCTTGCCGGCGCGCTGCGCGCGCTGGAGACTCTCCAGGGCCTCATCCAGACTCCCGGCCTGGACGTCGAGGTAGCGGGTCTGCAGGCGCTTCGCGATGCGTTCCGGGCGGCACTCCACCGCGAGCATCGAGGCTCCCGCCAGGGTCGCGGCGAGCGGCTGCGCGCCGCCCATGCCGCCCAGGCCCGCGGTGAGGATCCACTTGCCGGCGAGGTTGCCGCCGAAGTGCTGGCGACCCATCTCCACGAAGGTCTCGTAGGTCCCCTGCACGATGCCCTGGCTGCCGATGTAGATCCACGAGCCGGCCGTCATCTGGCCGTACATCATCAGTCCCTTGCGATCGAGCTCGTTGAAGTGCTCCCAGTCGGCCCAGCGCGCCACGAGGTTGGAGTTGGCAAGCAGCACGCGCGGCGCATCCGCGTGCGTGCGGAACACCCCGACCGCCTTGCCCGACTGGATCAGCAGCGTCTCATCGTCCTTCAGGGCGCGCAGCGCGGCCACGATCTGCTCGAAGCACTGCCAGTTGCGGGCCGCCTTGCCGATGCCGCCGTAGACCACCAGGTCCTGCGGCCGCTCTGCGACCTCCGGATCCAGGTTGTTCATCAGCATGCGCAGCGCCGCCTCGCTCAACCAGCTGCGGCAGCTCAGGTTCGATCCGCGCGGGGCGCGCAGCGGCGGGCGAGAGGCGGGCTCGGACATGGCGTTACCTCGGCTGGCAGCTCGCGGCCAGCTCGTAGCGGGAACCGGGATGATAAAGGTCGGCGACGCTGGCGATACGCCCGTGGGAGAAGGTACGGCGCATGATGAGCAGGCAGGCCTCGCCGGCTTCGAGCCTCAGCAGGCGCCGTATGCGCCGCTCGGGCACCAGCGCGCGCACGATGTGCTCGGCGCGCTGCAGCGGCGCCACGCGGATCAGGAACTCGTGGGGCGTCGTGCGGGAGAAATCGTTACGCAGGTAGCCGGGCGCGACCTGCGGGTTGACGTAGCGCTCCTCGACCTGCAGCGGCGCGGCGTCTTCGAAGTGGGTGAGGAGCGAGTAATCGAGCTGCGCGCCGGGCTTGACCCCGCAGCGCTCGGCGAGCTCGCGCGAGGCGCTCACCGAGTCGAGGGCGAGGACCTTGACGCGATACTCGTGGCCGCGCGCACGGATCTCATCGGCGATGTTGCGCACCTCGAGCGGATGGGCATGCACGCGCTGCTCGGCGACGAAGGTGCCGACGCCCGCCACCCGCACCAGCACGCCGTCCGCAGCGAGCTCGCGCAGGGCGCGGTTCGCGGTCATGCGCGACACGGTCAGCGTGCGCGTCAGCTCGTTCTCGGACGGCACGCGCTCGCCCGCGCGCAGGCTGCCTCCCGCGATGCGCTCGAGAATGAAGTCCTTCACCTGAAGGTAGCGCGCGGCGGCCTGCGGTAACGACACGGTAGCGCCCTGGCGGGGGGTCCTCGTAGGGGTGCTATGCTGGCACCGGCGGGACTACTTGTCTATACAGGTCCAGGGTAGAGGCGCTCAGGGCGCGTGCGGTGGCCCGGCGGCGCAGCCGTCTTGCTGTTCCCTGGCCGCCCTGATTTCCGGTAGAATGCGCGGCCCCCACGGGCTGCACGCCGTGCGGGGACGGGTGGCTGGTGTCGCGCGGCGGAGGTTCGACGCGTGGCGCCCCCGAGAGAGGTGTGACCGGAAAGCCCCCCGCGGGGCTTTTTGTTTTTGGTGGGCCTTGAGGCCCATTTTTGTTTGGCGAGCGGGCCTTGGGGTTGCGAAACCGTGACGGTGAGCTTGCGGGAGCGGTTGAGCGCACTGATCGAGCCGCTGCTCGGGCGGCTCGGCTATGAGCTGGTGGAGCTCGAGTACGCTCCCGCTCAGGCGCGCGCCGTGGTGCGGCTCTTTATTGATGCGCCCGCGGGGGTGGCCCTGCAGGACTGTGAGCGGGTGAGCCGCGAGGTTGCGGCGCTGCTGGACCTCGAGGACCCGATCCCCTGCGCCTACACCCTCGAGGTGTCCTCGCCGGGTTTTGACCGACTGCTGCGCACCCAGGCACATTTTGGGCGCTTCGTCGGCTCGCGGGTGTTCGTGGAGTTGAAGGAGCCGCGCGCCGGGCGCCGGCGCTACACCGGGAAGCTGCTGACGGTTGACGATACCGGCATCGCGCTCGAGGTCGACCGTGAGCGCGTGGCGGTGGCGTTCGCGGAGATTGGTAAGGCAAGGCTTGCGTCTTAAGAGGTACGCAGGACAGTGAACAAAGAAATTCTGATGGTGGTCGATGCCGTGTCCAACGAGAAGGGCGTCGACAAGGAAGTGATCTTCGAGGCGCTCGAAGCCGCGCTCGCGTCCGCGACCCGCAAGAAGCACGGCGAGGAGTGGGACGCGCGCGTATCGATCGACCGCAAGAGCGGCGACTACGACACCTTCCGGCGCTGGAAGGTGTTCGCCGACGACTCCAAGGAGCTCGAGGTCCCGGAGCGCGAGCTGCGGCTCGAGGATGCGCTGGAACTCGACCCGCAGGCGCAGGTGGGCGGCTACGTCGAACAGCCGATCGAGTCGGTGGCCTTCGGGCGCATCGCGGCCCAGCAGGCCAAGCAGGTGATCGTGCAGAAGGTGCGCGAAGCCGAGCGCGCCCAGGTCGTCGACGCTTACCGCGACCGCGTGGCGACCCTGGTGGGCGGGGTGGTGAAGCGCGTCGACCGTAACGGCATCTACATCGATCTGGGCGGCAACGCCGAAGGGTTCGTGCCGCGCACCGACATGATCCCGCGCGAGCAGGCCAAACCGCAGGACCGCATCAAGGCCTTCCTCAAGGAAGTGCGCTCCGAGCCGCGCGGTCCGCAGCTGTTCCTCACACGCACCGCGCCCGAGTTCCTCATCGAGCTCTTCAAGCTCGAGGTCCCGGAGGTCGGGCAGGGTCTCATCCAGATACTGGGCGCGGCGCGTGACCCGGGCGTGCGCGCCAAGATCGCGGTGAAGAGCAACGACCCGCGCATCGATCCGGTCGGCGCCTGCGTCGGCATGCGCGGCTCGCGCGTGCAGGCGGTCTCCAACGAGATCGCGGGCGAGCGCGTCGACATCATCCCGTATGTGGAGAACCCGGCGCAGTTCGTGATCAACGCCATGTCCCCCGCCGAGGTGATGTCCATCGTCGTGGACGAGGACTCCCACAGCATGGACATCGCCGTGTCCGAGGAGAAACTCTCGCAGGCCATCGGCCGCGGTGGCCAGAACATTCGTCTCGCGAGCCAGCTCACGGGGTGGGATCTGAACGTGATGACCGAATCCGACGCCGAGGCCAAGAGCGAGACGGAGGCCAAGGAGCTGGTGCAGAACTTCATGAAGCAGCTCGACGTCGACGAGGACGTGGCGACCATCCTGGCGCAGGAAGGTTTCTCCACCATCGAGGAAATCGCCTACGTGCCGCAGGCGGAGCTCGCCGCCATCGAGGAGTTCGACGAGGACATCGTCAAGGAGCTGCGCAACCGCGCCCGTGACGTGCTGCTCACGCAGGCGATCGCCAGCGAGGAGACGCTCGATCAGTCGATGCCGGCGGATGATCTGCTGCTGCTCGAGGGCATGAGCCCGGACCTGGCGCTGACGCTGGCGCGGCGCGGCGTGCGTACCCGCGAGGATCTCGCCGAGCAGTCGGTGGATGAGCTGGCCGACATCGAGGGGCTGGCCGCCGACAAGGCGGCCAAGCTCATCATGACGGCGCGCGCGCCGTGGTTCGAGGCGGGTAACTGACAGAAACGGGACGAGGGTTCAAGCGTATGGCCGAAGTGAGCGTTTCCCAGTTTGCCGAAGTTCTCAAGGTGCCGGTGGACCGGCTGCTGGTGCAGCTCGACCAGGCGGGCATCAAGGTCTCGGGTCCGGACGCGCGCATCAGCGACGACGCCAAACTCGAGCTGCTCACGCACCTGCGCCGCAGCCACGGGAGCGAAGCCGATAGCGACGGCGCGCCGCGCAAGATCACCCTCAGGCGCAAGACCCAGAGCGAGCTGAAGCTCGCCAGCGTGCAGGGGCGCGCGCGCACCGTCAATGTCGAGGTGCGCCGCAAACGCACCTACATCAAGCGCGACGTGCTCGAGGAGCAGGCGCGCGCCCAGCAGGACGAGATCGACCACCGCCGTCAGGAAGCTGAAGCGGCGGTGCGCGCGGAGAATGAGCGCGCCGAAGCCGAGCGCCGCGAGCGCGAGCGGCTCGAGGCGGAGAACCGCCGCCGCGTCGAGGAGGAGGACACACGCCGCCGGGCCCAGGAGGACGCGCGCCGGGTGGCCGAACAGCGCAGTCGCGACGACGAGGCGCGGCGCACCCGCGAGCGCGAGGCGCACGAGCGGCACACCGGCGAGCGTGAGCGGCCGCAGGCGATCACCCCACCCCCGGCGGCGCCGCGCGAACGCCCGGGCGCCGCTGTTGCCGTCGCGCCTGTGGCGGACGACAAGCAGCCCACCCGCTATGGCCGCCAGGAGCTGCACGTCACCGGGGATGTCAGCTCGCGCTACAAGAAGAAGCGCCGCGCCAAGGCGCGGCCGGTGCAGGCGTCCGCCGAAGGACGCCATGGATTCGAGATGCCGACTGCCCCGGTGGTGCGCGAGGTCGGCATCGGTGAGACGGTCACGGTGGCGGAGCTCGCGCAGAAGATGGCCGTCAAGGCGACCGAGGTCATCAAGTCGCTGATGAACATGGGCGTGATGGCCACCATCAATCAGCCGATCGACCAGGACACCGCGGTGCTGGTGGTCGAAGAGATGGGTCACACGCCGAAGGTGCTCAAGGAGAACCAGATCGAGCAGGACCTGCAGGGTGCGCAGGCCGAGGCGGAGGTGGCGCCGCGCCCCCCGGTCGTCACCGTCATGGGTCATGTCGATCACGGCAAGACCTCGCTCCTCGATTACATCCGGCGCACCAAGGTCGCGGCGGGCGAGGCCGGCGGCATCACCCAGCACATCGGCGCCTATCACGTCGAGACCCCGAAGGGCGTCATCACCTTCCTCGATACCCCCGGTCACGCCGCGTTTACCGCCATGCGTGCGCGTGGCGCCAAGGCCACCGACATCGTGGTGCTGGTGGTCGCCGCCGACGACGGCGTGATGCCGCAGACCATCGAGGCCATCCAGCACGCGCGCGCGGCCAACGTGCCGATCGTCGTGGCCGTGAACAAGGTCGACAAGAGCGACGCAGATCCCGACCGCGTGCGTACCGAGTTGTCCAAGCACGAGGTCATTTCCGAGGATTGGGGCGGGCAGAACATGTTCGTCAGCGTATCGGCGCGCACCGGTCAGGGAATCGATCAGTTGCTGGAAGCAATCCTGCTGCAGGCGGAAGTGCTGGAGCTCAGCGCGCCGCGCAACGGGCTCGCTTCCGGGGTGGTAATCGAATCGAGCGTGGAAAAAGGGCGCGGCGCGGTGGCGACCGTGCTGGTGAAGAAAGGCACGCTGCGCATGGGTGACCCGATCATCGCCGGTTCCGAGTTCGGACGCGTGCGCGCGATGTTCGACGAGAACGGCAAGCCGGTGCAGGAAGCCCCGCCGTCCATGCCGGTGGTGGTGCTCGGCCTGTCGAGCGCTCCCAACGCGGGCGATGAGCTGCTGGCCGTGGAGAGCGAGCGCAAGGCGCGCGAAGTGGCGCTGTACCGCCAGGGCAAGTTCCGCGACGTGAAGCTGGCACGCCACAGCACCCGCGCCGAAGATGCGTTCTCGCAGATGGGCGAGGAGAAGGCCGGCGTGGTGTCGGTGCTCATCAAGGCCGACGTGCAGGGCAGCGCCGAGGCGTTGCGCGATGCGCTCGCCAAGCTGTCCACCGAGGAGGTGCAGGTGAAGGTGATCTCGAGCGGCCTGGGCGGTATCACCGAGTCCGATGTGCAGCTCGCCGCGGCCTCCAAGGCGCTGGTCATCGGCTTCAACGTGCGCGCCGATGCCGGCGCGCGCGAGGCAGTCAAGGAGACCGGCGTCGAGGTGCGCTACTACAGCATCATTTACGAAGCCATCGATGACGTGAAGCAGATGATGTCCGGCATGCTGCAGCCGGAGGTCAAGGAGCAGATCGTGGGCGTGGCGCAGGTGCGCGAGGTGTTCCGCTCGAGCAAGTTCGGGGTGGTGGCCGGCTGCCTGGTGACGGAGGGCCTCGTGCGGCGCAACAATCCGATTCGCGTGCTGCGCGACAACGTGGTGATCTTCGAAGGCGCGCTCGAGTCGCTGCGCCGCTTCAAGGACGACGTGGGCGAGGTGCGCGCCGGCACCGAGTGCGGCATCGGCGTGAAGAACTACCAGGAC
>CATPBQ010000075.1 GCA_955652795.1 uncultured Steroidobacteraceae bacterium
ACGACCTCGGCGTGGAACATGAGCGGCTCGGGATCCTTCACAAGCACCTGGACGAGGCGGCGAGTCAGCGGGCCCTTAGCCTTTTGAGCGAGCACTGCTTCCTTGCCGATGAAGCCTCCCGGTTTCTTGAGGTCAAGCGCAAAACCAAGGCCGGTTTCATAGGGCACATCAGTGTTGTCGATGTCGTGGCCGTAGTCGCGGTAGCCCTTTTCCATGCGCAGACTTGAGAGCGCCTTGAGTCCGGCGTGCACGAGGCCGAATTCGCGTCCCGCCGCGACGATGCGCTCATAAACATGCATGGCCTGCTCGGCAGGAATGTAGAGCTCGTAGCCGAGCTCGCCCACATAGGTGATGCGAATGCAGAGTACGCGTGCGAAACCGATGTCGATCTCGCGCGCGGTGCGGAACGGGAATGTAGCGTTCGAGAGATCCGTGGTCGTAAGCTTCTGCAGGAGCGCGCGTGAATTCGGACCCTGCACATTGAGCTGGCCGTAGGCCGAGGTCACATCGGTGACGAACGCGTGCGCCTCATCGGGAATGTTGCGCCTCATCCAGGTTTCGGCATGACGCACCATGGTGTCGGTGACGACCACCAGATATCGCTCATTGCTGAGCTTGGTCACCGTCAGATCAGCTTCAAGCGTGCCGGCCTCGTTCATCCACTGTGTGTAGGTGATCACGCCCGGCGCGCCATCTACATGGTTGCCTGAAATGCGGTTGAGGCAGCAGCCGGCCTCGCGCCCCTGGACCAGGAATTTCCCCATGAACGACATATCCATGAGGATCACGTTTTGGCGCGCGGCGTGATGCTCTTGCTGCCAGCGCGAGAACCAGCTCGGCCGGCCCCAGGTCAAGGCACCGGGGTCGGGCTTCGTGCCGGACGTGCCGTACCAGTCCGGGCTTTCCCAGCCGCTCACCTCCCTGAAATACGCACCAGCCGCGGCCAAGCGATCATGAAACGGGGATTTGCGCACGCCCCGCGCGGTGGTCAGCGACATCGCAGGGTAGTGACACTTGTAAACCATGCCGAGCGATTCGACGGTACGCTGGCGACGGTACTCGGGATTTGCCTGGTAGGCTTGGAGACGATCGATATTGAACCCGGTGACGTCAACATCGGGATTTCCCGTGACGATCCAATTGGCCAGCACGCGACCCAGACCACCGCCCGTCAGAACTCCGATGGAATTCAAGCCCGCCGCTACGAAGTAGCCTTTGAGCTCCGGCGCTTCGCCGACGATGGGGCGCAAATCGGGCGTAAAGCTCTCTGGACCACAGAATAACTTCTTCATGCCGACTTCCGCGGTGATCGGCACGCGTGACATGGCGCGCTCGAGGAAGGGCGTCATGCGCTCCCAATCCGGCGGCAGCTCGCCGAAGGAAAAATCGCCAGGAATTCCTTCCACTTTCCATGGCGCGCAGATCGGCTCGAACAATCCCACCATCAAGCCACCGCCCTCCTCGCGGTAGTACCCGTAGGCGCCCGGATCCTCGAGTACCGGCATGTTCGGCGGAAGATTCTTGATCGGCTCGGTGATCAGATAGTAATGCTCGGCCGCTTGATTGGCGATCGTGACGCCCGCGAGCGCACCGAACTCACGCGCCCACATGCCGGCGCAGTTGACGACGATATCGGTCTTGATGTCGCCAAGCGACGTGCGAACGCCGGTCACGTGCCCGCGGTCGTGCAAGACGCCGCCCGCAGGCACGCCCTCGATGATTTTAACGCCCCGCATGCGCGCACCCCTGGCGAGAGCCATCGTCACGTCCACCGGATTCACGCGGCCGTCTTCCTTCACGTAGAAGCCGGCCTCGATGTCATCCACTTTCGCAAGCGGAAACAGCTCCTTCACCTCGCGCGGCGAGAGCTCTTGTACGTCCACGCCACAATAGCGATTGAACGCCGCGATACGCCGATATTCCTCGAGCCGGTCTTTGTCGGATGCAACTTCGATGAAGCCGATTGGCGCGAATCCCGTGGATTGGCCGGTTTCCGCCTCGAGGCGGCTGTAAAGGGCGCGTGAGTATTTGCGCATTTCGGTCGAGGTTTCGGAAGTGGAGCCGAAAGTCACCATGAGACCCGCGGCGTGCCAGGTCGTGCCGGAGGTGAGCCGGTCACGTTCCAGTAGCACGATGTCCTTCCAGCCCATCAGAGCAAGGTGGTATGCCACAGAGGTACCGATGACTCCGCCCCCAACAACGACGATGCGAGCGTGGGCGGGAATGCTGGCGGGGGTCGAATTGGCAGCGGTCACGGGGAGTGGGTGTCTGGGTCAAAAACGCGATCTTGGCATCATCCTACGGATGGCGCTTATGGTTTTCTCACCGACCGAAACACCTTCAAACAGCGTAGTCGCCGCAATGTCCTACAGAATGCTGTGCTCCGCATCACACAATCGAGCGCGACCTCGTGCTTGATTTCACGGACTGATTGGGATAGCGGGGACTAATGTCACACCACCAGTAAAGGGAATTTTACATTACAAACATGCAGTTGCTGATCGTCGAAGACAATGTGTCCGATGCCGAGCTGACGGTACGGCAGTTGCAGGCGGAGGGCATTGAGTGCACATGGACGCGTGTCGCGACGGAGGATGCCTTCCGTGATGCATTGCTGTCTACGCCCGATGTGATCATCTCCGATTGCACACTCCCGTACTTCGATGGCATTTCGGCATTCTCGATTGCGGTTGCCGAGACTCCGGAAATCCCGTTCGTCTTCGTCTCGGGAACACTTGGCGACGAGCGGGCTCGCGAGGCGCTCAAGCACGGAGCGGCCGGCTATATCGCAAAGGGCAATCGTAAACACCTGGCACAGACCATCCGAAGCGCGCTGGAAAGGGGGCCATCGCCCCACCGCAGAGCGAGCGATCGATCGCTACTGCATGCGGGCGCTGAGGCCGGCACGGGCGCGGCTCAGCATTTGCTCGCGAGGCGCAGAGTTCTGGACGATACGCTGCAGCAGCGGGAATCCCCGGCGATGACCAGCATCATGCTGCGGGCGGCGCCGAGTCCCGCAGCGTTGCTTGTGATTGAGGCTCAGCTGACGCGGGATCGGTTCGCAAAGCTGCTGCCGCTGGCGAACCTTGAGATCGACACGGCGCGCGGCGCCGACGAGGCGCTCGAACGCCTCGCCGATCGCGTTCATGCTCTGATGTTCACGGACAACATCGCCTTGATACGCGGCGCGCGCGAGCTGCCCTCAGGCGAGGCGACACACATCGTCTTCGTGAGCGCCGGCGGCGAGTCACTGCAGGCGGAAGCCATCCGCGCGGGCGCTAATGACTGCGTACCAAGCGATACCTGTGGCGAACACTTCTGGACACACGTGACCAGCGCACGCCGCATCGCCGATTTTGCGGCCTCTCTGCAACTGGCTCTGCGCTACAACGGTGTGCTATCGACTATTGATGAACTGACGAGCGCCGGACGCCGGCACTACTTCGAGGAGCAGTTTCCGCGCGAAGTCGAGCGAGCAGCCCGCCTCGGCCGGCCACTGGCAATCCTGATGGCGGACATCGATCGCTTCAAGCGAATCAACGACCGTCACGGTCATCAGATCGGAGATCAGGTACTGAAAGAGTTCTGCCGTCGCATCAGTGGCGGCCTGCGGATTGGGAGAGACTGGATCGCCCGGTTCGGAGGCGACGAATTCGCCGTCGTGCTTCCCGACACTTCTGCGTCCGAAGCATGCGCGGTGGCTGGCAGGTTGTGCGAGAGTATCCGGTCGGAAGCGTTCGACTCCCGCGAGATCTCGATCACGGCGAGTTTCGGGGTTTGCGCACTCGATCACGTCTCCGGCAGCAATCTCGCAGAACGGATGGTGAGTGCAGCTGATGCAGCTCTCTATGAGAGCAAGCGCCGCGGCCGCAATCGTGTGACGGCCGGCTGCATCACCGATACGGAAGAGCGCTTCAGCAGCGTCTAACGACGCGTCTTGTCGTCGACACCGGCCGCCTCGCCTACCACTGGACAGATGGCGCGGGCACGGTGCGATTCGATTGCGCCGATAACGGCCGGCAAGTCGCCGGCCCCCACCGCAATTGGCCGCGCCATATCAGGTTGGCGACAGCTAACAGGCTCATCGCACCCACCCACGAGGCGAGTGCCCCCCACAACGTGATTCCGTACTCGCCGAGCATCGGTATCCCAAGTACTGGGGCCACCAGACCGCCGGCAATCCCCGCACCAATGACTGCGGTTGCAAAGTCCGGCAGCGAGACATGGCCGATGTCGGAGTGAAGGATCAGGGTCGCCAACCAGCCGACGAGCACGGACAAAATTAACAAAGTTATGACGCTCATGTGCGGATCCTTGAAAGCTTCTTGCAATCAGTGTCCGAAGGTTGCTCGGATTGTGCGGGCCTGTCCGAGCAGTAGCCGACAACAAGGCGTCTGCCATGATCAGAGCTTGTACGTACTTGTCGTGGGTTGGCGACCGAAACGCCCGGCGCGGTTCTGCCGCCACCGGCGGCATCGCCGCTGAGTCATGGGCGCGTCCGCATGAAGTGGCTCGCAGACTCACCTGAGCAAGCGTCCGCGGCGACCGCGAGGGCTCCCAGTGGCCCCGCCAGCGTGCCCAGGCCTGGCGGCGCGATGTATTCCTCGAGCCCGCCAGCCGCTCGCTCGATGTCCACGTAATCGTTAAGGCTGAGACGCAAGTACTCTCGAATCCGGGGAAAGAGATGTGTCTGCTCGCTTACCACACCACCGCCGATCAGGATCCGCTGCGGCGCCAGCGTCAAAACCAAATTGTGCGCCAGTTGTGCCAGCGCGTGCGCCACCGTGTCCCATACGGGACTGTCGGCCGGCAGGTTCGCGGGCGGTGTACCGCTGCGCGCTTTGATCGCTGGCCCTGACGCGAGTCCCTCGACGCAAGCGCCGTGCAAACGGCAGTTCCCGGGCCAGTCGTCCCCGGGAGCGCGCACGATGCGAATGTGTCCGACTTCGGGATGGTGCCAGCCGAATACAGGCCTGCCCGCCGCGATGAGACCGACTCCCACGCCGGTACCGACCGTGACGTACGCGTAGTCGGCCAGCCCCTTGCCTGCGCCCCAACGGCCCTCGGCGAGGGCGGCGGCAATGACGTCGGTCGTTATCCCTACAGCATCTGCAAACCGATTGGCAAAGAATCCTGCGACGTCCACATTCTTCCAGCCTTCCTTGGGCGTCATACCGATCTTGCCGAAATTGGCCGATTCGGGCCGCAGCTCCAACGGGCCGAAGCATGCGAGCCCGATGGCGCTGAACGTGCCGTGTTTGGCGCTCCAATCCTGCAGGATCCCTTCGATCCGCCGCAGTGTTGCCGCCGCGTCGCTCTCAGTCTTGAGCGTGATCCGCTCGCGGATGTCATCGGGTGCGGTGCCGACCAGACACTCGCACTTCGTTCCGCCCAGCTCCACTCCACACATCAGGGGTCTCGGCGGCATCGGAGCTCTCGTTTGGCGGTTTTGGGCGGCAGCGACTCTCGCGGCTCAGTTTGACCAGCCACCGTCGATGACATGGCACTGTCCCGTGGTGAATATCGCCTCGTCGGAAGCCAAATACAACGCCAACGCGGCGATTTCCCCCGGGGTGCCCAATCGGCCCATCGGCCCATCAGATGGCGTTACATCGGACGCGGGCGCAAACTGCCGCCAGGCGAGATCCTGACTCCGGCTGGTGGTGACGAGCGTCCAATACAGGCAATCACCGGTGAAACTACTTCGTTACGGTCCGAGTGGCGCCGAAAGACCGGGTCTGCTCGACCGCCAGGGCGTCGTCCGGGACCTGTCCGCCGTCATTGCAGAGCTGGACGGCACGACGCTCAATCCGCAGCAGCTTGGCTCCCTCGAATCGCTCGATGCCACCGGTCTTGCGGCCGTGGCAGGTTCACCCAGACTGGGCCCGTGCGTTGCGCAACCCGGAAAATTCATTTGTATCGGCCTGAATTACACGGACCACGCGGCTGAGATCGGCGCCGCGATCCCGAGGGAACCCGTCGTGTTCCTGAAAGCGACGAGCGCCCTGTCGGGACCCAACGATCCGATCATTCAGCCGCGCGACTCGACCAAACTCGATTGGGAAGTGGAACTTGCGTTCGTGATCGGGACGGAATGCCGTTACGTTGATGAAGTTCAGGGCGCTGCCGCGATCGCGGGCTATTTCGTTTGCCACGACGTCTCCGAGCGTGCGTTCCAGTTGGAACGCGGCGGCCAATGGGACAAGGGCAAGGGTTGCGACAGTTTCGGACCTATTGGCCCCTGGCTCGTGACGGCGGCTGAAATACGCGATCCGTGTCGACTCGCGATGTGGCTGGATGTGAACGGCCGCCGATTTCAGTCCGGATCGACGCAGAACATGATCTTCAAGCCGGCGTTTCTCGTTTCGTATCTCAGCAGGTTCATGAGTCTGCAGCCCGGTGATGTGGTCACCACCGGGACGCCCTCCGGTGTTGGGCTCAGCCAAAAACCGCCGGTCTTCCTGGGCGTCGGAGACACCGTCACCCTTGGCATCGAAGGCCTCGGTGAGCAACGCCAGAGCGTCGTGGCTTCACGTTAAGGCGCGCACGGTTGCAATACATCAGTTAAATCAATGGGTTCAGGACACTCGCCCGAAGACGCGGTTCGGTTTTGAGCTCGATCTGGAACTGGACTACAGTGGCAACTGCGCAAATCCTGGACGGAGAAGAGATCTGTGAGCGCGAACCATTCTTCCGTCAGACGCGATCCCGGTTATGTCGGCCTGACGACCACCGTCGAGAGCCTTCCCGCGTCGTTTTATTTTGATCCAGCGCACCACCAGCGGGAAATGACCCAGATCTGGTACCGGAATTGGATCTACGTATGCCGTTCGAGTGACATTGGCACACCGCGCACCTTTCGCACCCTCGAGGTGGGTGACCAGTCGATCCTGGTGGTGCGCGGCGAGGACCACGTCGCGCGCGCTTTCCACAACACCTGTCGGCATCGGGGAGCCGCGTTGTGCCGGACCTCGGAAGGTCGATTCTCCTCTGTCGGAATCGTGTGTCCGTATCACAGCTGGAGATACAGTCTACGCGGCGATCTCCTTCAGACATCTTCCAGGCAGCACGGCGACGGCTTCGACAAGCGCGATTTCCCTCTGTACAGCCTGCCGGTGAGTGAGTGGAACGGTTTCATTTTCGCCGCACTGACGAATGAGCCGCCACCTTTCAGTGCAAGTTTTGATCTGCCACTGAACCGCCTCGATGATTGGCAGCTGGGAGATCTGGTCGTCGGGCATACGCTGCGCAAAACGATTCAGTGCAACTGGAAGGTATTCTGGGAGAACTACAACGAGTGCCTGCATTGCCCCGGCGTCCATCCCAGGCTGGCGCAGCTGGTACCGCTCTTCGGCCGAGCGTTGCTGGAGCGGCGCGACGATCCGAGTTGGCAGGATCACGCCGACGACGACGATCCGAAGTACGGGGGCGGATTGCGCACCGGAGCCGAATCATGGTCGATGGACGGCAAACCGGTCGGAGTGCCGTTTCCGGGAGTGAGCCCGGAAGACCGCAAGGCCGGGCACGTGTATCTGACGTCTGTGCCTTCGATGTTCATCGTGGCACATGTGGACTACGTGCGCGTCGTGCGTCTGCGGCCGCTCGGCCCGGAGCGAACGGAGATGAGCATCGAGTTTCTCTTCCTGCCCGAAACGCTGGCCGATCCGAAACGCGACCTCATGAACGTGGTTGAGTTCACAAACATCGTCATGAGTGAGGATGCCGAAATCTGCGAACTCAATCAGCGCGGGCTGCGCGCGTTGCCTCACGCCGGGGGCGTACTGATGCCTGAGGAGTATGCGATACGGCTGTTCCAGAATTGGGTCAGGTCTGAGTTGACCCGGACCTAGCGCTGCCGCGGATTTGCGCCTCGCAGCGCTGACGCGGTGCGCGCAAACGATTCCCCCATCGGTGCTACCGTACACGATGGAGACTCTCGGCATGTGCGTTCGCTCAGCGGCGACGATCTGCGCAATGCTGACTGCCTTGTGCGTGTGCGGGTGCAACAACTCCTCACCGCCCTCCTCCAGTCGCAAAGAAACCGGGCGCCAGGCGGTGGCTGAGGAACCGGTACTGCACATCTACAACTGGGCGGACTACATAGGCTTCGACACCATCGCGCGATTCGAGCGTTCGACGGGTATCCGCGTGATCTACGACCTCTATGACTCGAACGAGACGCTGGAAGGGAAGCTCCTGGTAGGCGATTCGGGCTATGACATCGTCAGCACGAGCATGGCGTATTACGGCCGCCAGATCCGCGCTGGCCTCTACGAGCCCCTCAACAAGGCAAGACTCCCCAACTGGAAAAACCTCGACCCCCACGTGCTCGCCGTGCAGGCACAAGCCGATCCCGGCAACCGCTACGCCGCCCCGTACCTGCACGCCATGAACGGCTTCGCGTACAACGTGCAGCTGATCCGAGCGCGCATGCCGGAGGCGCCGGTCGATAGCCTCGACATGCTGTTCAAGCCGCAGGTAATCGCAAGGTTCGCCGACTGTGGGGTGAGCTTCCTGGACTCTCCCGATGACGTATTGCAGCTCGCCCTGCAGTATCTGCACCTGGATCCCAACTCCAGGCGCGTTGAAGATCTTCAGGCCGCGGAGCGGCTCATCATGTCGGTCCGCCCGTTCATCCGCGTCTTCGACTCGAACGACTACGTCTATCAGCTGGCGAGCCACGAGCTGTGCGTCGCGATGGCCTGGTCGAGCGACTATTCAACCGCCGTGCTGCGCTCGCGCGCCGCCGGCCTCGACCTGCACCTCGCGTTTACGCTTCCCAGGGAGGGTTCGAATGTCACCTACAACGCCCTGTTGATCCCGACTGGAGCGCCGCACCCGCAAGCGGCGCATGAATTCATCAACTTCATTCTCGAACCGCACGTGATCGCCGACATCACCAACGATATCTACTACGGCAACGACAATCTCGCGGCACGCCCGTTCGTGAGGCCGGAAATCATCAACGATCCGGCGATTTACCCGCCGCCCGAGGTGCGGGCCAGGCTCTTCCTGCCGACAGAATTCGACTCCAGGTATCAGCGGTTACGAACGCGTACCTGGACGCGGATTAAGAGCGGACTCTAGCCGCGGGGGGCGGCGCGTAGTCTCGCTGTCAGCTTGCTCGTCTGGCAGGCCGTGGCGGCCGCCGACCTCGAAGAGCTCCGATGCGCAAGACGCGGGTATCGTCTCCACGCTCTCGCCGCGCAAGGCCATGAGCTCACGCGGCGGCGAAGTCTCCTCCGGTATCAGGAACAAACCCCAGCGTCGCGCGGTCCTTCCGGCGCTGGTGCGACTCGTCCAAGCGGTGAACCATACACCGCAAATGAGACCGACCAGCACCGGCGTCAGCCACCAGAAAAAGCGCGGCGCCACCCGCAGCATGATTGCGCCCCACGCGAGACCGAAAGCCAGGTGCCATTTCTGCCGCCGGAAGGCTTCCCGCAGCGTGACTCCGCGGTCGGCACGGGATGCGGCATTCCAGGACACCGTTTTGCCCAGCAGGATCTGCGCCACGAACGTCGAATGGAACAGCATCATGGACGGCGCCAGTACCATGCTGAAGAGCTGCTCGACGAGCAAGCTTGCGCACAGCCGCGCAGCTCCCCCGAATTGGCGGCGCAATTGCCGGTCGCGGAGTGTCAGGACGGCAGCGAGAATCTTCGGCAGCAACAGCACCGCCAGAGTCAGCGCAAACAGCACGGCAGTCTCACCGCCCCGGATTTGCGGCCAGTGAGGGAAAAGACTGCGCAGGCCCGGCAGGAAGTACTGCGGCTTCTTGGTCGTCTCGATGGCGCTCACGAGGGAGCTCACCAGCAGCAGCGCCAGCCATATCGGTGAGCTCACGTAAGACAGGATGCCCGTCACAAAGTGAACCCTGCTCAGGGGATGCAGCCCGGGAAATCCCAGCACGCGCGCATGCTGCAAGTTGCCCTGCGTCCAACGCCGATCGCGCACCGCGTAGTCGATGACGTTCGCCGGCACTTCTTCCCAGCTGCCGATGAGATCGGGCAGCTGGCGGACCTCGTAACCTGCGCGACGCATGAAAGCGGCTTCGACGAAGTCATGGCTCAGAATTGCTCCACCCAGGGGCGGGCTCCCGGGCAGATGCGGTAGCGTACAGTGACGTGCGAAGGGCTGCAGGCGCAGGATGGCATTGTGGCCCCAGTAGTTGCTCTCCCCCAGCTGCCAGAATGCGACCCCGCTCGCCAGCATCGGGCTCTGTAGCCGTGCACCGAACTGGATGAGGCGTCCAAACAGCGTCTCGCGTCCCGCCGGCAGGGGCAGAGACTGCAGAATGCCTATTTCGGGATGCGCCTCCATCACACGCGCGAGTGTCACGAGGGCCGAACCGGTCATGATGCTGTCCGCATCGAGGACGATCATGCATTCATAGCCCGCGCCCCAGCGACGCACGAAGTCGGCGATATTGCCCGCCTTATGGTCGCTGCGATCGCGACGGCGGCGATAGAACACCCTGCCGGCGCCCTGGTGGCGTGCGACAAACCCATGCCACATGGCTTCCTCTTCGGCAGCGATGCCCGGATCGCGTGTATCGGAGAGGATGAAGAGATCGAATGCCCCGCGCTCCGACTCCTGCGCCAGCGAGCACCAGATCGCCTCGAGGCCCGCTGCCACGCGCCGGGGATCCTCGTTGTACACGGGCATCACGATGGCGGTGCGTGTGCGCAACGGCCGTCCGGCGACTTCGCTGAGCTGAATGGCCGCAGGATCGCGCCAGGCAAGTTGAATCGCAAAACCCGCGATCGCGCTCCAGAAGGAGCTGGCAATCCAGGCAAACAGGACAAAAAAGAGCAGTAAGCCCAATAGCTCGATCCCGCTCAGACGGTTCGCTTGCAGAACATCCAGCAGCAGCGCGCTCGCACAGCCAGCCGTGAGAAAGGTCAAACCGAAAAACAGCGTGCGGCGCAGGCGCGCGTGCCAGCGCAGCTGCGAGCGCGACCACCCGCTGCTCAAGGCGTCCATTGATAGACCCAGGTTTCTGTCAGCCCCTCGCCGTACAAGGTGAGATAGCAGCGCAGATCGACCGGCTTTTTCATTTTGGGCGTGACCACAAATGTAACCCGCCAGACGCCCGTCGCCAGACGCTGCACGGTCAGCGCTTCAATCTGGCCGTTTTCACCGGTCACATCCGCTTTGACCGGTTGGGCGCCATCGAGTCCGTCCAGATCCCCGCCGGCGAAATCGACCACCATGCGGCGTGCACCGGCGGCAAAGTGCCCTTTGTTGTCGCCCATGGCCGGATTCCCCGTACGGGTCGCGATGACCCGGCCGCCCGGCGGCCAGTGCGGCGCTTGGGCATAGGCGGACAACAGATAGGAGAATGACAGGGGTTTGCCCGCCGCGGCAGCCTGCGCAGGTACCCAATAAGCGACCATGTTGTCGTGGATTTCCTCATCGCTGGGAATTTCAACCAGCTCCACTCCGCCCTTGCCCCAATTCCCGAGAGGCTCGACCCAGAAGCTAGGCCGCGATTGATATTGAGATTCCACATCCTGGTAATGAGCGAAATCGCGCTCGCGCTGGATCAGCCCGAAGCCCCGCGGATTTTCGTCCATGAAGCGATTGACCCGCAGCTCGCGCGGATTGGCCAACGGACGCCAGATCCACTCCCCGTGACCGGTTTGCGCCATCAAACCATCGCTGTCGTGAACCTGCGGGCGGAAATCGTCAAAACGCCGACCGGTGCCGTCCTCGCCGTAGAGGAACATGGAGGTGAGCGGCGCCACGCCCAGCTTGCCCAGACCGTGGCGCGGGTAAAGGTCGCAATGCACTTCGACCTGAGTGATGGCGCCGGGACGAATCTGGAATTGATACGCGCCAGCCACGCTTTTGCCGTCGAGGAGCGCATAAATCGTGAGCACGCGATCGGATGGCTGCGGCTGCACCAACCAGAAATCGGTGAAGGTGGGAAATTCCTCTCCGCTGGGCGCTGCGGTATCGATCGCCAGCCCGCGCATCGAAGCGCCGTAATGCTGATTGCGGCCGAGCACACGGAAATAGGAAGCGCCGAGGAAGACGATCAGCTCATCTTCGCGTAACTGCAGCGGATAGTGCACCCGGAGACCCGCGAAGCCGAGATTCGCCGCAGCCTTCGGGGGCTTCAGCAGGCGGCCAAAGGCGAAGAATTGCGGGTTGTACGCAACCGGCCTCGCGCCTGCAGCGCCCACCTCGAAGATATTGACGCGCTGCCTGTTGCGGTAGCCGCGGTGGAAGAACTGCACTTCGAACAGGGACTGGCCACGCCAGAGCGCGCTTTCGGGGCGAAACTGAATGTCGCG
>CATPBQ010000076.1 GCA_955652795.1 uncultured Steroidobacteraceae bacterium
AGCGCGTAAGTCCCGCACTTCGTCCAGCAGCCCGAACAGCTCGCGTATATTCAAGAACGCATCGCCGGCTGACAAGTAGGGGGCAGCCCGCATTTCTGTCAAAAAGCCTCCGTCCCGCTCGCGGCGGCGGATACGTTCTGTGAGCCAATTCTCAAAGCACCGCAGGCGCAACGGCAACTCCCCGCGCGCCCAGCGCTCCGCCGCGGCTACCGGGTCCGCGCTGCCGCTCGCCAGCGCATCGAGCGTGCCGCGCGCGTCGGCCGCGATCTGCGCCAGCTCCAGGGGCTCGGCGCGCGCGGCGAGCATCGGAGCCTCTCCCAGCACCTCGAGCGCGGCGTTCCAGTCGCCGGCGCCCCGCAGCGCCGTGAGCCACGCCACGCCCTCTGCGCGCGCCGGCGCGCGCACACCCAGCCGCTGGCAGCGGCTGAGCACCGTGGCCGGCAGGCGCGAGGGCTGGGTCGTCACCAGCACCAGCAGCGTCCGGGACGGGGGCTCTTCGAGCGTTTTGAGGAGCGCATTGGCCGCAAAGCGGTTGAGCGCTTCCGCCGGTGTGATGATGCCGACCTTGTAGCCGCCGGCGTGGCTGGTGAGCGCGAGGTCGGCCGCGAGATCGCGCACCTGCTCGATGCGGATCTGCTGCGAGTCTTGCGCGGTGCGCAGCCAGGTGAGGTCCGGGTGTTGCTGCGCCCAGACTCGCCGGCACGCCCCGCAGGCGCCGCACGGCGCCTGTGCGCGGTGCTGGCACAGCACCAGCTGTGCCGCCCAGGTCGCGAGCCACTCCCCGCCGGCACCCGGGGCTTCGTGGATCAGCAGCGCGTGCGGCAAGCGCCCTGCCCTGAAGGCGGCGGTCAGGGTGCTCCTTTCGGCAGCCGTCCACGTCGGCACGGGAGTCGCGCCGCCCACCAGGGGCAGCGACCGCATCGCCGCGTCACCGGTGCTGCTCACGCCCGCAGCTCCCGCGCCGGCAGCTGAGCCAGAGCCTCCGCGATGCGCTGCTCGACCTCGGCCAGGGGCGCCGCGGCATCGATGATCCGGAAGCGCTGCGGTTCGCGGCGCGCCAGCGCGAGGTAACCCGCGCGCACCTTCTCGAAGAATCCCAGGCTCTCCGCCTCGAAGCGATCCGCGGTGGCGCCCGGCCGGGTGCGTGCCCGGGCGAGGCCCGCCCTCACCGGCAGATCGAGCAACAGCGTGCAGTCGGGCTGGAGGTCACCGTGCACGGCCAGGGCGAGCGCATCGATCAGAGCCGCGTCCACTCCGCGCCCACTCCCCTGGTAGGCCCGCGTGGCATCGGTGAAGCGATCGCACACCACCCACTCCCCGCGCGCCAGCGTCGGGCGGATGAGGTTCTGCACGTGCAGGGCGCGCGCGGCGAACATGAGCAGGGTCTCGGTGATCGGCGACACGGGCTCCGCGCCGCGCTCCAGCACGATCTGCCGCACCCGCTCCGCGAGTGCGGTGCCACCGGGCTCGCGCGTCAGGCGCACCGTAATGCCGTGGCGCCCGAGCCAGGCGCTCACGAACTGCGCGAGCGTGGATTTCCCGGCCCCCTCGATGCCCTCCAGCGTGATGAGCTTACCCGGGCTCACGGGCATGCGCGTGCTCATGGGCGCACCGCCACGGGCTTCTGGAGCGCGCCGCGTTCCTGGGTGCGCAGCCGTGCGAGATAGGCTTTCACTGCGGAATTATGCTCTTCCAGGCTCCTGGAGAAGTGATGGGCGCCATCGCCGAGCCCGGTCGCCACGAAATACAGCGCGTCGGTCTGCTCCGGCCGCACGGCCGCCAGCACCGACTCGCGTCCGGGCAACGCGACCGGCGTCGGTGGCAGTCCCTCGCGGGTGTAAGTGTTGTAAGGCGTGTCCTTGAGCAGGTCACGCGTGTGTATCGAGCCGTCGTACCTCTCACCGAGTCCGTAGATCACCGTCGGGTCGGACTGCAGGCGCATGCCCTTGCGCAGTCGGTTGACAAACACTCCGGCGATCCGCGCCCGCTCGCTCTTGAGCGCGGCTTCCTTCTCCACCATGGAGGCGAGGATCAACGCCTGGTACGGCGTGTCGAACGGCAGCTCGGCGCTGCGCTGCGCCCAGGCCGCAGCCAGCACCCGTTGCATGCTGTCGTAGGCGAGTCCGAGGATCGCGACATCGGAAGTGTTCGCTGCGAAGCGATAGGTGTCGGGGAAGAACTGGCCTTCGGCGTGAACACCCGGGTGTCCCAGCGCGGTCATGACCTCGGCAGGGCCCTTGCCGCGCAGGGTATGCAGCACGGAGGGATGTTGATCGAGCGCCTCCAGAAACTCCCCGAACGTCGATCCCTCGACGACCGTGAGCTGCTCCAGGACGACTTTGCCCTGCTCCAGGAGTGCGATGAGCTCCCCGGGGGTGGCTTGCGCGGGGATCTCGTACGTGCCCGCCTGCACGCGCGGCTCACGGCCGCGCAGGCGCAGATAGAGTTCTACGGCGCGCGCATGGCGCAAGGCGCCCGTCGCCTCGAGCCGGCCGAGGACGCTGCGCACACTCGCGCCCGCATCGACCTCGATGCGCGAGGGCGCCGCCGCCGGTCCGGGTGCCTGGAACTGACTCAGCAGCCAGAAATAGCCTCCCGCGGCTGCGAGCGCCAGCAGGAACAGGACACCCACGGCGGCTGCCAGGGCGCGCCGCCCGCGCCGTCCGGAACGCGCGCCACTAGCCATCGCCGGGCTCCTCGGGTAACTGCGCGCGCGCATCGAGCAGCGGCACCAGTCGCTCCTGCAGGCGGCGTGTCAGTGGCCCGGGCGACAGCGGCCGGCCATCGAGCTCACGTACCGGGCGGATGCCCATCAGGGCGTTGGTCAGAAACACCTCCTGTGCGCTGGCGAGGTCCTGTGAGTCCAGCACGCGCTCCTCGG
>CATPBQ010000077.1 GCA_955652795.1 uncultured Steroidobacteraceae bacterium
CGCGCCGGTGCGGCGCGCGTTCTTTGCAGCTTGCGCGGTTTCAGAGTCTTCGGTACCAGAGCACGCCCGCCGCATCGACGTCGCGCGTCGCGATGCCTCGCCCGATGAGGCAATTGAGGGGTGCGATGCTCTCGCCGGTCGCCATGCCCAGCATCTCCACGCCCACGCGGCGCCGAAACAGCGCGCTGACATATGGATCGCCCGCTTCGGCTGGGCAAGCTCCTGGTGCACACGGGCGAGGCGCTGCTCGTGCCCCTCGATGAGCGCATCGAGGCGCGCGTGCAGTCCGCGGAAGGGTTCGTTGTGCGAGGGCAGGACCAGGACGTCGTCCGGAACCTGCCGCTTGATGGAGGCGAGCGACTCGAGCCACTCGCTCAGTGGATTGGCGTCAGGCTCTGTCGGAAACACCGAGACATTGGAGGTGATGCGCGGCAGCACCTGATCGCCGGAAATCAACACCGTGAGCTGCGGGCAATGCAGGCACAGATGTTCCGGTGAATGTCCGCGCCCCACCACCGCGCGCCAGAGCCGCTCGCCGATCGCAAGTTCCTCGCCGTCGATGATGCGCCGGTAGCTGTCCGGCAGCGTGTACACGGCCTTACCGAAGCCCCCGAAGCGCGCCTTGTAATGCTCGAGCGCCTCATCGTCCCAACCGGCGCCGCGATAGAAGCGCACGCCGTCCGAGGGCGCTTCGCGCCCGGTATCGGCCACCAGCATGCGGCACGTCACGTACTCCAGTCGCGTGGTCCACAGCCGGCAGTCGTGTTGCCGCGTCAACCAGCCGGCCATGCCGATGTGATCGGGATGCATGTGGGTGCAGATGACACGCTGCACCGGCCGCCGACTCAAGGGGCCGGTGAAGACATTGTGCCAATCGGCCGCCGTGTCCGCGGTCTGCATGCCGGTATCGACCAGCGTCCATCCGCCCTGATCCTCGAGGGCCCAGAGATTAATGTGGTTCAGGCTCGCCATGGGCAGGCGCATGCGCAGCCACAGCACACCCGGGGCGACCTCGAGCGCCTCTCCCGGTGCCGGGGATGATGCGAAGGGGAAGGTCAGTGCCGCAGAGACTGCGGTGGATGCTGTCGAGCGCTCGGGCATGTGACCCACAAACCTCGGCTGCGCGCTCTCAATTCCACAACTTCAGATCGGTCGGCACCTGAACACCGCGAGCCGCATCGGGATCATACGGGCCGCTGACCGCAACCCCGCCAGAACCTGGCTCGCCGCCGCTGACGAGCGCCAGCGATGGCACCGTGAGGGCTTGCGCGCCCTTTCTCTTCAGCGCGTTGTTGAGCTGCGGCAACTGGGACGAGATGAGGCGGGTGAAATCCCCGTCGATCTCGCCGAGCTGCGCCCGCAGCGCAGCGACATTCTCGAGCTGGTATGCGGAAGGTGGCCCATCCCAGGACGTAATCGCACCGTAAAGCTGATCGGTGTGCTCCCGCAGCCGCTCTTCCCCGGTAATCGCCCCACCTTCCTTGGTGGCGACGATCTTCTTGCGGATCGCATCCAGCTTGCCGTCAAAGTCCTCGAGCCGGCGAAGCAGCGCGTCAGCCTTCGGCCGGCTCTTGCCTGCCTCCGCAACCTGTTCGCGCATGCCGGCAATTCGGGCGAATAGTGCCGACTCATCGTTGAACAGCGCGTAAACTTTCATCGCCGCCTCATACTGCGCCTTGCGATCCACCAGGCTCCACTTGACGCGAGTGTCGAGGCCGATGGTGGCTTGGTACTCGTACACCTTGTCGTTCTTGTGAAGGCGAATGGTATAGGCTCCCGGCAGCACGCGCGGTCCCTGAGTGCCGGCCTGCGCAAGCTGTGCGGCGGGCGGGACATGCGGCGGGCGCCGGTGCATGGTCCACACCACGCGATTCAGCCCGCGGCGGGTGTTCGCGGGCAGCTCATCGATAAGCTCCCCGCTTGAGTCCAGCACTTCGATCCTGAGCTTGCCGAACAGTTGGCGGGTGCGCTGGTAATAGGTAATCATGGCGCCGCCGGCCGGATTGTCGCCCACGAAGGCGGCGGCACCGTTGGCCCAACCACCATTGGCCTCGATGCGCTGTTGCGCGGGGCGCGCGGACACGAAGGCCGCGTCCTGCGAGGTCAACTGCGGCGTCAGCTGGCGCAGCGGCGTGATGTCATCGACGATCCAGATGCCGCGGCCATGTGTCGCGAGCACGAGGTCATTGTCGCGAGGCTGAATCGCAAGATCACGCACGGCCACGGCTGGAAGGTGCCCACCCTTGAACTGCGCCCAATGCACGCCGCCGTCGACCGAGATCCACAGTCCAAACTCGGTGCCGAGAAACAGCAGCTGCGAATCGACGGTGTCTTCCTTGATGACGTGCGCGTAGCCGCGCACGCCCCTGGAATCCTGCGAGCTGACCAGCGGCCTCCAGGACTTACCGAAGTCGGTCGTCGCATAAACGTACGGCGCCATGTCGCCGAAGGTGTGCCGATCAAAAGCGACATAGGCGCTGCCGGGCGCAAATGCGCTCGCCTGCACCC
>CATPBQ010000078.1 GCA_955652795.1 uncultured Steroidobacteraceae bacterium
GGTGCTGGGCGTGCTGTCGCTGATCTTCTGGAGCCTCGCCATCTCCGTCACCCTGAAGTACCTGACGGTCATCATGCGCGCCGACAACGAGGGGGAAGGCGGGATCCTGGCGCTGTTCGCCCTGGCGCAGCGGCGGCTGATTACCGGCAGCACCTGGGCGAAGGTCGCGGTCGGGCTGGCGCTCGCCGGCACGGCATTCTTTTTCTGCGACGCGCTGATCACGCCGGCGATCTCGGTGTTGAGCGCGGTGGAGGGGCTGGAGGTCCTGAACCCCGGCCTCAAGAGCGCCGTGATCCCGGTCACTATCGCTGTCATCACCGTGCTGTTCGCGTATCAACGCCGCGGCACCGCCATCGTGGCGAGCCTGTTCGGCCCCATCATGGTGGTCTGGTTCGCGGTGATCGCGGTCATTGGTGCCATTCCCATCAGCCGCAACCCCCAGGTGCTGGCCGCGCTGAATCCGTCCTGCGGCATCGGCCTGCTCGTGCACCGGCCGCAGGTGGCGCTCGCGATCATCGGCGCCGTATTCCTCGCCATCACCGGCGGTGAGGCCCTGTATGCCGACATGGGGCACTTCGGCAAACGACCGGTGCGCATCGCGTGGTTCGCGCTGGTGTGGCCGGCGCTGGTGATCAACTACTTCGGCCAGGGCGCGCTGCTGCTGGAGTTGGGTAAGCCGGTGGACCACCCGCTGTACTACCTGGTGCCCGCCACGGTCCTGCCGTGGCTGGTGATGCTGGCGACCGCGGCCACGGTCATCGCGTCCCAGGCCACGATCTCGGGTGCGTTTTCCATGGCGCGCCAGGCGGTGCACCTGGACCTGCTGCCGCGGCTGCGCGTGCTGCAGACCTCGGCGCTCGAGCACGGCCAGATCTACGTGCCGATCGTCAACTGGCTGGTGTTTCCCGCGGTCATCGCCTTCGTGGTCGGCTTCGGCTCCTCCGATGCCCTGGGGGGCGCTTACGGCGCCGCGGTGGTCGGCACCATGGTCGTCACCACGATCCTGGGCGCGTTCGTCGCCGCCACGCAGTGGAACTGGCCGAAATGGCAGGTGGCGGGCCTGTTCGGCCTGATGCTGGTGACCGACAGCGCGTTCGTCGCGGGCAACCTGACCAAAGTGCCCACCGGGGGATGGATTCCGCTCACGCTGGGGGCTGCGCTGTGCCTGATATTCACCACCTGGCGCAATGGACGGCTCGAGCTGCGCGCGGCGCTGGCGAAGCTGGCCGTGCCGCGCAGCGAGTTGGCGAAGCTGGTCGCCGGCGTGCACCGCGTGCCGGGGACGGGGGTGTTTCTCGCCAGCAATGCCAATCTGGTGCCGTCGGCGCTGATCCGCAACATCGAGCACAACAGTGTCGTGCACCAGCGCCTCATCATTCTCAACGTCGAGATCGGCGACACGCCGCGCCAGGATCCGGTGCGGCGCCTGCGCATCGAGGAGCCGCTGCCGGGCGTGCATTCCATCACCGCGCGCTTCGGCTTCATGGAAACACCCGATGTGGCCGAGGCCCTCAAGGCGTGCCGCGCGCGCGGCCTGCGCGTGTTCACCGAGGACAGCTCGTTCTTCGTCGGCCGCCACGTGGTGCGTGCCAGACCGCTGCCGGGGCTGCGCGGATTGCAGCGCCGCCTGTTTGCGCGCATGCAGCAATACAGCACGCAGGCGGCGGAGTTCTTCCGCATGCCGTTCCGCGACGTCGTCATCCTCAACACCGCGGTCGAAATCTGATCAGCTCCCTACCCTGTTTACCGGATGGCCTTGCAGCCGCCGCGCCTGTCATACTGTGCTGATGAGCGCCACGCAGCCGCTGGTTTCGTTGATCGTCGCGATGGCCCAGAACGGCGTCATTGGCCGGGGCAACGCGCTGCCGTGGCGTCTGCCGAAGGACCTGAAGCGCTTCAAGGCCTTCACGCTCGGTAAGCCCATCCTCATGGGACGCAAGACCTTCGAGTCCATCGGCGGCCCGCTTCCCGAGCGCGCCAATCTCGTGCTGACGCGGGATCGCGGCTGGTTCGCCGCCGGCGTGATCGTCGTGCACTCGGTGGAGGAGGCGCTCGCGCACACCGGCGGCTGCGAGGAGCTGGTGGCGATTGGCGGCGCCGAGGTCTATCGACTGGTGCTGCCGTTTGCGCGCCGCATCTATCTCACCCACGTGCATGCCGATGTGCCGGGCGACACCTTCTTTCCCGGTTTCGATGCTACCCAATGGGCCGACGTCGAATGCAACATGCATCCGCCGGATGAGGATCACGCCTATCCGGTCACGTTCGTGACGCTCGAGCGCCGCACCGCACCGCAGGCGCCGCGACATCACTAGCTGTCCGCCGGGGCGGCGTGGGCGAATGAGCCGCCGCCTCAGCTGCGCAGAAACTTGAAGAAGATAGTGGTCGCGCAGGGCGCGCCATCGGGCCACAGCGCGTAGTCAGGAATCTGCCCGCAGCGTTGCCAGCCATGCCTGGCATACAGGCGCTCGGCATCGCCGCTGGCGGTATCGAGCACCAGCAGCGTCTTGCCGGCGCTGAGCGCGGTGCGTTCCGCGGCAGCGAGCAGCGCCGCACCCACGCCCCGCCGGCGCGCGCGGCGATGCACCAGCATCTTGGCGAGGTCGGCGCGATGCGGCTGATTCTCCGGCTGATCCAACATGACCTGAACCGTGCCGACCATCGTTCCCGCCGCGTCCTCGGCGGCGAGCAGCAGCAGCTCGCCGCGCGCCAGGCTCGCGGCCGCAGAGCGCCAGTAGACTTGCGCCTTGGCGCGCGACATCGGCAGCATGAAGCTGACGGACGCACCACCCTCCACGCAGTCGATCAGCACGTCACTGAGTCCCTGGATCTCGCGGTCTGCGAGCGTCTCGAGACATCGAATCTCAATGGTCTCCGGCACCTGAAGGCCCTCGACGCGCGTGCCGCGCGCGCTTTTTAGGTTATCGGCGACAGGCGTTCCCGCACCAGCTGTTCAGCCCGCGCAGGATCCGGCTCGCTGCCCGCTCCCGGGTCCAGCTCATCCAGCAGCTGCGCCTGCAGCGCCCCGCGACGCAGCGCCTCGGCGTACTCAATCTCCGGGTGGAACATCACCATTGAATAGCGCGGAATGAAGCGATCGGGAAAGCGCCGCTCCAGCCCCATGGCGAGGTCCCTGCGGCGCACGAAGCGCGCGTCCAGCACCGCATCCCGCATCTCGGTGTAGTTCTCCAGGGCCATTTGTGCAATGGCCGCGGCGTTCGGGCGGCGCGACTGCTCGAACTGCGCGAACACCGCCGGCCAGTGTGACTGACGCTCGAGCAGCGCGTCGAGCACCGAGCAGTCTTCGAACGCGGCGTTCATGCCCTGGCCGTGAAAGGGAACGATGGCGTGGGCGGCATCCCCCAGCAGCAGCACGCGGCCGGCGACGTGCCAGGCACTGGCGTGCACGGTGCCGAGCTGGCCCTGCGGGTGGCTCGCGAACTCGGCGAGCAGGTTTGGCATGAGGGGCACCGCGTCGGCGAACTGGCGGTGAAAGAATTGCGCGACCGCCTGCGGCGTGGCGAGCGCCGCGAAGCTGGCCGGGCCGGTGCGCGCCAGGAACAGCGTCGCGGTAAAGCTGCCGTCGGTGTTGGGCAGCGCGATCAGCATGAAGCCGCCGCGCGGCCAGATGTGCAGCGCATTGCGCTCGAGCGCATGCCGGCCCGTTGCGGGCGGCACGCTCAGCTCCTTGTAGTCGTGGTCGAGCCACTCCTCGTGCACGCTCACGAGCCCGGCGGCTGCGAGGCTGCCGCGCACCGCAGAGCCTGCGCCGTCGGTGGCGATGGTGGGCGTGAGGGCGCTCTCGTGCAGCGCGCCGCTCGCCTGGTCGCGAAAGCGCAGCCGATCCTCGCGCACGTCCGCGCCGAGGCACAGCTGGTTGAAGCGCACGCTCACACCCGCGTGGCGCGCCGCCTCCTCGATGAGAACGCGGTTGAGATCGGCGCGGCCGACCGACCAGATGACTTCGTGCTCGCGCTGGCCGTACGGTTGCAAGGCGCTTTGCCCGGACAGCTCGTGCACCAGGCGCCCGCGCATCGGAATCAGCAGCGGGCGCACGCGGTCCATGACTGCGGCGCGCTCCAGGGCGCGCATGCCGCGGGCGGCGAGCGCCAGATTGATGGAGCGCCCGCGCTCGGGTTGCGCCTGCCGCGGATCGGGCCGGCGCTCATGCAGCGTCACGGACAGTCCGCGCCGCGCCAGCAGCACCGCCAGCAGCGACCCGGCCAGGCCCGCGCCGACAATGTTGACTGTCGGGGGCGCTTGCGGGCTCAAGCGGTTTCCCGCAGGACTTCGCTCAGCGCGCGGGCGAACTGCCAGGCGTCTTCAAAGCGGTTGTACAACGGCACCGGCGCCACCCGGATGATGTCGGGCGAGCGCCAGTCGCACAGCATGCCGCGTGCGCCGAGAGCCGCGAACACGCGCGTGCCGCGCGCGCCTGCGCCGTCGATGCGCAACGAGAGCTGACAGCCGCGCCGCGCGCTGTCGCGCGGCGTGATGAGGTGCACCTGCCCGTGCAGCGGCCGGATCAGCCGCTCGAGAAAGTCCGTAAGCTCTACCGACTTCGCGCGCAGCCGCTCCATGCGCGCCTCGGTGAAGATCGCCAGCGAAGCAATCAACGGTGCAGCGGCGAGGATCGGCGGGTTGCTGATCTGCCAGGCGGCCACGCCACCGGCGGCGCGAAACTGCGGTTCCATCAGAAAACGCGTCGTCTGCTCGTGGCCCCACCAGCCGGCGAGCCGCGCGCCCGGCAGGCCGCCGCTGTGGCGCAGGCGCGGCTGCGCGTCCACGTGACGCTGGTGGACGAAGCAGCCGCCGATCGCACCCGGGCCGCCGTTCAGGTACTTGTAACTGCACCACACCGCGAAGTCCGCCTCGGCGTCGTGCAGCGCGAGGGGCGTATTGCCGATGGAATGCGCGAGGTCGAAGCCCGCAATGCAGCCGTGCCGGTGCGCGGCGCGGCCGATGCGCGCGAGGTCGAACGCCTGGCCGGTGCGAAACTGCACTCCCGGCCACAACACCAGCGCGATCTCCTCGCCGTGCCGGGCGAGGCAGGCTTCGATGGCCTCCTCGGGCACCGTGTCCTCGTCCGCACGCGGCGCCAGCTCGAGCAACGCGACTTCCGGATCCAGGCCGCGCCACGCGATCTGGGAGGTGACCGCGTGGCGGTCGGAGGAGAACGCGCCCGCTTCCATCAGGATGCGGGTGCGCCTGCCCGTGGGCCGGTAGAAGCTCGCCAGCATCAGGTGCAGGTTCACAGTGAGCGAATTCATGGCGACCACTTCGGTGGGCTGCGCGCCGCTGAGGGCTGCGAGCCCGGCGGTCAGGTTCTCCTGATAAGCCACCCAGGGTCGCCGTGCGTGCTCGTGGCCCTGCACGCCAAGCCGCGACCACTCATCGAGCTCCTCGGTCACCAGTTCGCGGGCCGCGAGCGGCAACAGCCCCAATGAATGGCCGCACAGGTAGACGAGCGGCTCACCGTGCGCATTGCGGGGCAGCGCGAAGCGCTCGCGAAAGCCGCGCAGCGGCTCGAGCGCATCGCGGGCCCGCGCGGCTTGCAATGTCGAGTCCTCGTTCATGACGCCGGCCCCA
>CATPBQ010000079.1 GCA_955652795.1 uncultured Steroidobacteraceae bacterium
ATGCTCGTCACCAGTCGACCCACCCGCTAGGCGCCGCGGCGCGCACCGCCCGGGGCGGGCAGCGCGGCAAGGAGCGCGATCCAGTACACCAGAAACGTTGCGGCAAACGCGGCGAACATCGCCAGCGGCGCCACCCTCACCCGCTTCAGCACCACCACGAACAGCACCATCACGACCGCGAGCTTCACCGCCTCGCCGACGTAGAACGCACCCAGGGCGCGCTGCGCATTGGCGCCCGCGCCGCCACCGAACGTCAGGCCCGCCATCGCCAGGCTCCCCACCGTGGCGATCCCTCCACCCAGAAGCGCCGACAGCCCCGCTCGCCGATCGGCGATGCCCCACGCGCACAGCGCCGCTGTCACGGTCATGCCCGCCTGACCCAGCACGACGCCGAGGGCCAGCCGCCGCGCATGGGGCAGATCGATCGCCAACACCTTATATAAGTCCCGCTCGAGGGGCTCAAAAGAGCTGAACGCAAGGGCTTAACATTACTTCGGCCGTTCAGTCACTTAGGGCTGCGACGGCGAAAAAGCCGCGGGATTATAGAGACCGCCCGCGCGTGAGTCCACACTACTGGATGTGCGCGAGAATCCCGTCGAGCTCATCCAGGCTGTTGTAGCTCACCACCAGCTTGCCCTTGCCCCCGCTGCCGTGCTGGATGGCGACGCGGGCGCCCAGTTTCTCGGCCAGCTCCTGCTCCAGGCGCTCGACGTTCGGGTCACCGGAAGCGGCGGGCTCGGCTGATCCGCCGCCTGCCGGGGCCTGAAGGCGCCGCACCAGCGCCTCGGTCTCCCGCACCGACAGACTCTTCTTGGCCACGAGCAGCCCGACCTCGGTCTGTTGGCGGCGCTGGGTCAGCGCCAGCAGCGCCCGCGCGTGGCCCATCTCGATCGTGCGCTTCTCGAGGAGCTCGCAGACCTCCGGCGCCAGCTCCAGCAGGCGCAACAGGTTGCTGACGCTGGCGCGCGAGCGGCCGACCGCATCGGCGGCCTCCTGATGCGTGAGTCCGAACTCGGTGATCAGGCGCGTCAGTGCGTGCGCCTCCTCCAGCGGGTTGAGGTTCTCACGCTGGATGTTCTCGATCAGGGCGATTGCGATCGCCGCGTCATCGGGAATGTGGCGGATGACCGCCGCAATCTCCGTGAGCCCCGCCATCTGCGCCGCGCGCCAGCGCCGTTCGCCGGCAATGATCTCGTAGCGCTGCGACTCGCCCACGTCCGGGGCACCCAGCGCGCGCACCACGATGGGCTGCACCACGCCCTGCGCCTTGATGGAGGCCGCGAGTTCCGCGAGCGTCTCGGTACGCATGTCGATGCGCGGCTGGTAGCGGCCGCGCTGCAGCAGGTCGAGGGGCAGCTTCGCCAGCTGTTCCGCGACCGGCGCGAGGGCGAGCGGGGCGGCTGCTCGTGCGCCGAGCAGGTCCGCGAGACCCCGGCCAAGGGTAGGTCTTCTGTGAATCATCTTGAGGTGTCCTCGCCGATCGCGTGCTCTGTGGACGACTCGTTCGCAGCCACGTTGCCCGCGGCCGCCGCAAACGTGCTGTCTCCAGTGACCGCCGCCCGCGCGCGGGCGGCGTAGTCCTCCTCGTCGCGCCGGATCATCTCCCCCGCGAGCGCAAGATACGCGAGCGCACCGCGGGATTCCCGGTCATGAAACAGCGCCGGCTTGCCGAAGGAGGGCGCCTCCGCGAGGCGGATATTGCGCGGGATGATGGTGCGAAACACCTTATCGCCGAAGTGCGAGACGAGCTGCGCGCTCACCTCGTTGGAGAGGTTGTTGCGCGGGTCGAACATGGTGCGCAGCACGCCCTCGATCGAGAGCTGCGGATTTGCGGCCGCGCGGATCTGTTCCACGGTGGCGAGCAGCGCCGACAGCCCCTCGAGCGCGTAGTACTCGCACTGCATGGGAATGAGCACGCTGTCGGCCGCGACCAGCGCGTTGACGGTGAGCATGTTGAGCGCAGGCGGACAGTCGATGAGGATGACGTCGAAGGCTTCGCGCTTGGGTTGGAGCGCCTGGCGCAGCTTGATCTCCCGTCCGATCGGCAGCGTCAGCAGGCGCACTTCCGCGGCAGTGAGGTCCTGGTTGGCCGGCAGCAGCGTGAAGCCGCCCTGCTCGACCTGCACCAGCGCGGCAGCGAGATCAGATTCCCCGAGCAGCACTTCACAGGTGCTGCGCTGCAGCTGCGCCTTGTCGACCCCGCAGCCCATGGTGGCGTTGCCCTGCGGATCAAGATCCATCAGCAGCACGCGCCGCCGCGTCGCGGCGAGGGATGCCGCGAGATTGACCGCCGTGGTGGTCTTGCCGACGCCGCCCTTCTGGTTCGCGATGGCGATGACCCGCTTCATGGGCGACAGTGTACTTCACCGCCGCGCCCGCGCCGGGGGCGCTGAGGCCCTCAGGCCACCAACTTGTGCCGGTGCCGGGCCAGGAGCTCGCGCGCCATCTGGTCCGCCACCGCGTTCGTCGTGCGATTCTCGCGCCGGGCGCGCTCGAAGATCTCCGTCAGCCGCGCGGGAATCCCCTGGATATCGGCAATGACCTGCCCTTCGGTGGCGCCGCCGTGATACTCGCGCGAAACGCTGATGATGCCGCCGGCATTGATCACGTAGTCCGGCGCGTACAGGATCCCGGCCGCCTGCAGCGACTGGCCATCCTGTCCCTGCGCCAGCTGGTTGTTCGCAGCTCCCGCGATGATGCGTGCGCGCAGCCGCGGGATCGACTGCGCATTGAGCACCGCGCCCAGGGCACACGGGGCCAGCACGTCGACGTCCTCGGCGAGCAGGTCCTCGAGCGGCACGGCTCTTGCCCGGAACTCCTCGCACACCCGCTGCACGGCGGCGGGACGCACGTCGGCAACGCGCAGCTGCGCGCCCTCGCCGGCCAGCAGCCCCCACAGATGCTAGCCCACACCACCCCCGCCCTGAATG
>CATPBQ010000080.1 GCA_955652795.1 uncultured Steroidobacteraceae bacterium
CTGCTGTTCCTCGGCAGGCATTTTCACGAGCTCGGCGAGGCGCGCATGTACGACACGCTGCGCTTTTTCACGATGAGCTGCGCCGACATGCTCGAGGAGTACTTCGAGAGCGAAATTGTCAAGGCGCACTTGAGCGGCAGCTCGATCATCGGCACGGCGCTCGGGCCGCGCTCGCCGGGCTCCGCCTACGTGCTCCTGCACCACTACATGGGCAGCATCGACGGCGCGGTGGGCGCGTGGGGTTTCGCGCGCGGCGGCATGGGCGCCATTACGCAGGCGCTCGCGGCGTCTTTCAAGGCGAGCGGAGGCACGCTGCGCTCGAGCGCGCCGGTCGAGCAGATCCTGGTGCGCAACGGACGGGCCACGGGTGTGGTGCTCGCGGGCGGGGAGGAGATCACCGCTGCCGTCGTGGTATCGAATCTGGACGTGAAGCGCACCTTCCTTGAGACCGTGGCACCTGAGCACCTGCCGCCGGAGTTCCTGGAGCAGGTACGCAGGTTCAAGATCCGCGGCTCCTCGGGCAAGCTCAACATCGCGCTCGATGGCCTGCCGCACTTCCCCTCCATCCCGCACGGTTCCCCCGCGACGCGCGGCGACATGCACATCACCGATACCCTCGAGATGGTCGAGCGTGCCTACGATGACTGGAAAGAGGGGCGCTGGTCGCGCGCACCCTACGTCGACATGCTCATTCCTACGCAGATCGATCCGACCATGGCGCCGGACGGCAAGCACTACATGTCGGTGTTCGTGCAGTACTGCCCCTACAGGCTCGCCGACGGCGAGTGGACGCCTGAGAAGCGCCAGGCCTTTGGCGACACGGTGATCGATGCGATCGCACGCCACAGCCCCAACTTCAAGGATCTGATCCTGCACACGGAGATCCGCACGCCGCGCGACATCGAGAACGAGGTGGGCCTGACCGAGGGCAACATCTTCCAGGGCGAATTGACTTTCGATCAGCTGCTCTTCAACCGCCCGCTACCCGGATACGCGCAGTACCGCGCGCCGGTACGCGGCATGTACATGTGCGGCTCGAGCACCCATCCCGGTGGCGGCGTCATGGGGGCACCGGGAGCCAACTCGGCGCGCGCGATCCTGCGCGACCTGGGGCGCCTGTAGTGAACGCTGCGGCTCACACGAAGTACGACAGCATCGTCATCGGCGGCGGCCACAACGGCCTGGTGTGCGCGACCTATCTCGCGCGCGGGGGGCGCAAGGTGCTGGTCCTGGAGGCCGCCGATCGCCTCGGCGGTGCCGCCGTTACCCGCGAATTCGCGCCCGGATTCAAAGTCTCGGCGTGTGCGCATCTGCTGCATCTCATGCCGCCGCCGCTCATGCGCGAGCTGGGTCTTGAAGCGCAGGGACTCAGGCTCGCCGCGGAAGGTCT
The DNA here is from genome assembly GCA_955652795.1 of uncultured Steroidobacteraceae bacterium. Classification (GTDB taxonomy): domain Bacteria; phylum Pseudomonadota; class Gammaproteobacteria; order Steroidobacterales; family Steroidobacteraceae; genus 13-2-20CM-66-19. Next base: position 1,391 of record CATPBQ010000080.1, read on the forward strand.
GCCGACGGTAGCCTTGTCGGAAGACGCGCACCACCTGTCGTTCGGTCCGGGAAATCTCGCGGCGCTGGCCGAGCGCTGCGCCGCTGACGCGGCGGCGCTGGCGGAGTGGCAGGCGCTCTTGAAGCGCTTCGCGCGCGCGCTGCACCCGGTGCTGACCGGGACGCCGCCGCGGCTCGGGACCGATGCATGGCGCGACGCGTGCGCGCTGTTGGGTCTGGGCTGGCGCATCCGGCGGCTCGGGCGTCGCGACATGCGCGAACTGTTGCGCATCGGCGGCATGTGCGTGCACGACCTGCTCGAGGAACGCTTCAGTCTTGCGCTCCTGAAGGGTGCGGTGGCACTCGATGCGGTGCTCGGCAGCAACCTCGGCCCGCGCTCGCCCGGCACGGTGCTGTCGCTGCTTTACCGCGTCGCGGCCTCCCAGGGCGCGGATTCGCTGACGCTGCCGCAGGGGGGCTTGGGCGCGCTGTCGGAGGCACTGGCGCGCGCGGCGCGCGCAGCGGGCGCGGAAGTTCGCACCGGTTCACCAGTGGAACGCATCCTGGTAAGCGACGATCACGTAGCGGGAGTCGTGCTTTCCTGCGGCGAGGAGATCGCGGCGACGACCGTGGTCTCGAGCGCGGACCCCAAGAGCACGTTCCTCAGGCTCCTGGGTAGCGAGCACCTGGACGCGGGCTTCGTGCGGCGGGTGACCCAGGTGCGCTCGCGGGGGCTCACGGCGAAACTGCACCTGGCTCTCGATCGGCTGCCGCAGTTTCGGGGACTTGCCGAGGAGTCGCTGCGCGGTCGCCTGCTGGTCGCCTCTTCGGCAGACTACGTCGAACGTGCCTACAATCACGCCAAGTACAACGAGTACTCACGCGCGCCGATGCTCGAGATCACGATCCCGACGCTTGCGGATCCGGGCCTGGCGCCTGCCGGCAGGCATGTCATGTCGGTGATCGTGCAGTACGCGCCCTATACGCTCGCGGCAGGCTGGGCCTCGCAGCGCACGTCCTTCGCCGATCTCGTGATCGATACCCTTGGCGCTTACGCGCCGCAGCTGCGCGACAGCATCAGCGCGATGGAGCTGCTCGCGCCGCCGGACATCGAGCGCGAGTTCCGCATCACCGGGGGTCACTGGCATCACGCCGAACTGGCGCTCGATCAGTTCCTCATGGTCCGCCCGGTGCCGGGCGCCGCGCAGTACCAGACACCGGTGCCGGGCCTGTTCCTCTGCGGCGCGGGCTGCCACCCGGGCGGCGGCGTCATGGGGCTCCCCGGGCGCAACGCGGCGCGACAGGTGATCCGGGAGGCCGCATAAGCCATGCTGACCGAGAGCGAACCGCATTACCGCCAGCCGCTGCTGAAGACGCCGTTCCACGAGCGCGCTCGCGAGCTGAGCCAGCTCGACAGCTTCGTGCCATGGGCCGGCTACTCCACCGTCGACGTGTTCACCAGCGTCGAGCAGGAGTACTTCGCGATCCGCAACGCGAGCTCGCTCTACGACCTGACGCCGATGGTCAAGTACCGGATCTCGGGCGCCGATGCGCTGCGCTTCCTCAACCGCCTCGTCACGCGTGATATCCGCAAAATCGGACCCGGGAGGGTCGCCTACGCGGTCTGGTGCGACGACGCGGGTCACTTGATCGATGACGGTACTGTGTTCTGCATTGCACCGAATGAGTACCGGCTGTGCACCGCCGAGCGGCAGCTCGACTGGTTGCGGGCGTCTGCGATCGGCTTTGACGTCGAAATCCGCGAGGTGACCGAAGACGTGGCCGCCCTCGCCGTGCAGGGGCCGACCTCAGCCAAGCTTCTCAAGGCCGTGGGCCTTGCCGGGGTCGAGCGCCTCAAGCCCTTCGGGCACGGCGAGTTCACGATGCCGCGCGCTGCGGGCGCTGGGGCGGGAGCGATCCCGATGATGGTCTCGCGCACCGGGTTCACGGGCGACCTCGGATATGAGCTGTGGATGCAGCCCGCGGACGCCGAGGCGGTGTGGGATGCACTGATGGAGGTCGGCAGGACCCGCGCCGTGCGACCAGTCGGCTCCAAGGCGCTCAACATGGTGCGGATCGAAGCGGGATTCGTGCTGCCGAACCTGGATTTTGTCTCGGCGGCGCACACCCTGTACCTGGGGACGGAGCACTCACCGCTCGAGCTCGGGCTGGCGTGGCTGGTGGATTTCAAGAAGGGGCACTTCACCGGCCGCCGGGCGCTGCTCGCGGAGCAGGCACGCGGGCCGCGCCGTCGGCTGGTGGGGCTCGACATCGAAGGCACAAAACCTGCCCACAATGCGCTTCTCTACACCGCGCGCTCGGGCAAGAAGGAGGCGGGGAGCGTTACCTCCGCGACCTGGTCGCCGACCTGCAAGCGCAACCTCGCACTCGCGATGGTGGAGGCATCCTACATTGCCACCGGCTCCACGGTGTGGGCGGAGATTTACCTGAATCGCGAGCTCGTGTGGGAGCGCCGGATGGTGCGGGCGCGCGTGGTCGAGCGGCCCTTCTATGCTCCGCAGCGGCGGCACGCCACGCCGCCGGCGGATTTCTGACAGGCGCGCAGCGGCCATGATGATGACCCAGTCGAAACCGCTCGCCGACACCCCGTGGCTCGATCCACGGGCGACGGCGCAGATCCTCATCGACGGCGTCAGCAAGACCTACGACGCCTCCAAGGCGGTCGATGACGTCACGCTCCAGATCTACAAGGGCGAGATGTTCGCGCTGGTCGGCGCTTCGGGTTGCGGCAAGACCACGCTGCTGCGGATCCTGGCCGGATTCACGCACCCGAGCAGCGGCCGCATCTGTATCGATGGCGTGGATATGAGCAGCGTGCCGCCGCACGAGCGGCCGGTCAACATGATGTTCCAGTCCTACGCGCTGTTTCCGCACATGACGGTGGAGGACAATGTCGGCTACGGCCTGCGCCGCCTGCCGCTCGACAAGCTGACCAAACGCACGCGCATCGAGGAGGCGCTTGAGATGGTGCAGCTCGGCGGGCTGGCACAGCGCAAGCCGCACCAGCTCTCCGGCGGCCAGCGGCAGCGCGTGGCGCTGGCGCGCGCGCTGATCCGCCGCCCCAAAGTGCTGCTGCTCGATGAGCCCCTGTCCGCGCTCGACAAGAAGCTGCGCGAGCAGACGCAGTTCGAGCTGATGGACCTGCAGCATCAGGTCGGGATTACCTTCATCGTGGTCACCCACGATCAGGACGAAGCGATGGCGCTTGCGACACGCATCGCCGTCATGAACCGCGGCCAGGTGGTCCAGGTCGGAACGCCTGCGGAGATCTACGAGTTCCCGTGCAGCCGTTTCGTCGCGGACTTCGTGGGCACGACCAACCTCTTTGAAGGCACCGTGAGCTCCTGCGATCCGGGCCTGATCACGGTGCGCTGCGCGGAGATCGGCGGGGAGCTCGTGGTCGATGACGAGGGACGCTTCAGCGTCGGTCAGCGCGTCTGGGTCGCGCTGCGACCCGAGAAGGCGCGCCTCGGCAAGCAGCCGGTGAGCGCCGACCGCGTCAACCAACTGCGCGGTACCGTGTGGGAGCTGGGCTACCTCGGCAACCATTCGATCTACCAGATCAAGACCGCGACCGGCAAGGTGGTCACGGTGTTCGCCCAGAACGAGCGGCGCACCTCTGAAGCCGCCATCGACTGGAGCGA
>CATPBQ010000081.1 GCA_955652795.1 uncultured Steroidobacteraceae bacterium
CGTGAGCCGGCCGGGCTGATTCTGCGGGTTGAGGGTCGTCACCAGGCCCTGCAGCCACGCCGCGTCCATGGCGGTTCCGACCTTGACGGCGATGGGGTTCGAGATGCCGCGGAAGTACTCGACATGCGCGCCCCCGAGCGCCGCGGTACGCATGCCGATCCACGGCAGGTGCGTCGAGAGGTTGTACCAGCGGTTCTGCCGGGGAAGGAGACGCGTCTGCGCCTGCTCGTAGTGCAGGTGCAGGCCCTCGTGACTTGCATAGAAGTCCACCAGCGTGGCTTCGTGAACCTGGCGGCCGCTGATGCCCTCGAAAAAGTCCAGCGCATCGCCGATGGAGCTCACGATGCGCTGATAGGCGTCCTTGAGCGGCGCCTGGTGAACGAAACCCAGATCCCAATACTCGGGATGATGCAGATCGGCGAAGCCGCCCTCGACCAGCGCACGCACGAAGTTCAGCGTCAGCGCCGCGCGCTCATAACCGCGCAGCAGCAGCTCCGGATCCGCCGCACGCCCCTCGGGGGTAAAGTCCGGACGGTTGACCAGGTCACCGCGATAGCTCGGCAGCGTGACGCCGGCCCGTGTCTCGGTGTCCGCCGAGCGGGGCTTGGCGTACTGACCGGCCATGCGCCCCACGCGGATGATGGGTTTCTTGAGGCCGTGCAGCAGCACGAGACTCATCTGCAGCAGGATCTTGAGCTTCTTGGCGATGGTGTCGGATTCACAGTCGGCAAACGCTTCCGCACAGTCACCGCCCTGCAGCAGAAAGGCCTCGCCGCGCTGGGCTGCGGCCAGGCGCGCCCGCAGCGTCTCGATCTCCCAGGAGACCACAATCGGCGGCAGTCGGGAGACGTGCGCCACAATTCGCTCGAGCGCGCGCGGATCGTCATAAACCGGCTGTTGCTGGGCCGGCCGCGTCTGCCAGCTGGCGCTGTGCCAGGAGGTGGTTTCGGGCGATCGCATGTCATTGATCCTAGCACGCTTTCCGCAACCCGCAGGCCGCCGGGCCGTGCCCTGTGCAGCCCGGCGCCGCGCCGCTGGCGCTGCGGGCGCTTCGCGGGCAGAATGCGCCCCTTTTCCAAAGGGCTTCTATGCACCGCGTACTGATTCTGGGCGCCGGCAAGATCGGCGCATTGATTTCCGGATTGCTAGCCGAATCGGGCAGTTACAAGGTTCAACTGGGCGATATCGACGGGGCTGCGGCGCAGGCGGTGGCGTGCGCCCACGACACGGGCAACATCCTCGCCTTCGCACTGGATGCGAGCAATGCGGTGGCGCTTGCCCGGCATCTCGCCGAGCACCCCGTCGATGCCGTCATCTCGAGCCTGCCGTACTACTGCAACCTCGGGGTCGCAGCAGCCGCCCGCAAAGCGCGCATCCACTACTTCGACCTGACAGAGGATGTGGACGTCACGCGCTCCGTGCGCACCCTCGCCGCGGGGGCGGGCCAGGCATTCGTGCCGCAATGTGGTCTCGCTCCCGGGTTCATCAGCATCGCCGCTGCCGAGCTGATCACGCACTTTGACGCGTTGCGGGCCGTGAAGCTGCGCGTCGGCGCCCTGCCCCAGCACCCGAACAATGTCCTCAAGTACTCGCTCACCTGGTCCACCGAGGGACTTATTAATGAGTACGGCAATCCCTGCCAGGCGGTGAGCGAGGGGCGCCTGCTCGAGGTTGCGCCTCTCGAGGGACTCGAGGAAATCGAAATCGACGGCACGCTGTATGAGGCGTTCAACACCTCGGGGGGCCTCGGGTCGCTGGCCGAAACGCACGGCGCGCACATCGAATCGATGAACTACAAGACCATGCGTTACCCCGGTCACTGCCAGCAGATGCGCCTGCTCATGAACGACCTGAAGCTCAATCACGACCGCGGCACGCTCAAGCGTATCCTGGAGAACGCCGTGCCGCAGACCCTGCAGGATGTGGTGATCGTGTATGCGGCGGTCACCGGCACGCAGGACGGACAGCTGCGCGAGGAAAACTATGTCAACAAGATCTATCCGCAGGTCATCGCCGGGCGGCTGTGGTCGGCGATTCAGGTCACCACCGCCGCCGGAATCACCGCGGTCGCGGACCTCGTGCTCGAGCACCAGGGCAGGTACAGTGGCTTCGTGGCGCAGGAGCAGTTTCGGCTGACGGACATTCTCGCGAACCGCTTCGGCCGCTACTACGCGCCGGGAGGAACCAAGCACGTTTCCGGCGAGGTCGTCGTGTCGGGTAAAGCCGGCCACCAGCGCCGCCAGCAGGCCGCCAACGAATGAGCAGCGTGGACATCGATGCGCTGCTGAAGCGCTTAGGATTGGGCACCGTCAACCCCGGCGCCTGGTCCGGATCGCGCGGCTGGTCAGACGCCACCGACGCCGCGCTCGTGAACGTGCGCAACCCTTCAGATGGGACGCTGCTCGCGCAGGTGCGGCCCGCCAGCGTGGCTGGCTACGAGCACGTGCTGAGCTCGTCTCTCGAAGCTGCGGCCGCCTGGCGCGACGTGCCGGCACCCAAGCGCGGCGAAGCGGTGCGCCTGCTCGGCGAGCAGTTGCGACGGCACAAGAGCGACCTGGGCACGCTGGTGTCGCTGGAGAACGGCAAGATCCTCGCCGAGGGTCTGGGGGAGGTTCAGGAGATGATCGACATCGCCGATTTCGCGGTCGGCCAGTCGCGCATGCTCTACGGCCTCACGATGCACTCCGAGCGCCCACGGCATCGCATGTCCGAGCAATGGCATCCCTTAGGGGTCGTGGGCATCATCTCGGCCTTCAACTTTCCGGTCGCGGTGTGGTCCTGGAACGCGTTTCTCGGAGCCGTCTGCGGCAACGCCTGCGTGTGGAAGCCCTCACACAAGACACCGCTGACTGCGCTTGCGGTGCAGCGGCTGTGCAACAGCGTGGTCGAAGCCAACCACCTGCCGCCGATCTTTCAGCTGTTCGTAGAGTCCGGCACGGAGCTTGCGACGCGCTTCGTGGCGGACCGGCGCGTGGCGCTCATCTCCTTCACCGGTTCGACCGAGATCGGCCGCAAGGTCGGCGAACGCGTCGCCGCGCGCCTCGGCAAGAGCCTGCTCGAGCTCGGTGGCAACAACGCCGTCATTGTCGACGAGACGGCCAACCTGGATCTTGCGGTACCCGCGATCGTGTTTGGCGCCGTCGGCACCGCCGGCCAGCGCTGCACCAGCACGCGGCGTGTGTTCGCTCACCAGGCGATCGCCGCGGACCTGGAACGGCGCCTGATCCATGCTTACCGGCAGGTGCGCATCGGGGATCCACTGGCGGCCGAGACGCTCATGGGCCCTCTGATCGATGCGCACGCCGTCGAGCGCTATCAGGCCGCCATCGTGAGCGCACGCAACGCCGGCGGGGAACTGCTCTATGGTGGCAACACGCTCAAGCGCCCCGGCAACTTCGTGGAGCCTGCGATCATTCGCGCCCGCAACGACTGGCCGATCGTGCAGACCGAGACCTTCGCGCCCATTCTGTACCTGATTCCGGTCGCGTCCCTCGGTGAGGCGATCGCCGCGCAGAACGCCTCCGCCCACGGCCTGTCCTCGGCGCTGTTCACCGATCGACTGCAGAACGCGGAAGCGTTTCTGTCGGCCGCCGGCAGCGACTGCGGTATCGCCAACGTCAATCTCGGCACCTCGGGCGCCGAAATCGGCGGCGCCTTCGGCGGTGAAAAGGATACCGGCGGCGGCCGCGAGTCCGGCTCCGATGCCTGGAAGGCGTACATGCGCCGCCAGACC